>VSNO01000073.1 GCA_009774375.1 Lachnospiraceae bacterium | reverse complement strand
AATGAATGTTTTCTGAATTTCATTTATTTTGTAGTAATTTTCCGACCCGGCGGTCCATTTACAGCCAGATTCCTCCGCTTTTTGACAGATCACGTCAGACGCCGCCCTTTTTCTGTCCGAAAAGACAACAGGCACCCCGCGCTTGATGATCCCGGCCTTTTCGGATGCGATCTCCCGGATCGTGTTCCCCAGATAAGCCATGTGGTCCAATCCGATCTCCGTGATCACTGTCACCACGGGATGCTGCACCACATTGGTCGCATCGAGCCGTCCCCCGAGTCCGGTCTCGAGTATCGTAATATCGACGCCGGCTCCCGCAAACACATATATCCCCATAAAGAACAGACGCTCAAAATATGTCGGGCAATACTCCGGCCGGATGCGGTGATACTCCGTGATCCTGTCAGAAAGCCAGCAGAAAGCCTCCATAAATGCTTCCTCAGATATCATGGTGCCGTCAACACAGAAACGCTCCCTGGTCGTCACGAGGTGCGGCGATGTGAACATGCCCGTCCTGTAGCCGCTTTCCAGACATATACTCTGCAGAAATGCGCAGACAGACCCCTTTCCATTCGTTCCCGCCACATGGATCACCTTTCCCAGATTTTTCTCGCTGTATCTGCCATGATCCCGGCTCTGTATAAATTCATAAAAACCCTTTGTCTCCTTCATCGGGTTCTTTCGGGTAAATCTGGGAACATCGTCCAGAAAATGTTCTGCGTCGGCATAACTGCCTGCGATCTGCTCTCTCACTGTATATTCCTCCCTTAGGTGCTGACAGTCTTCCCCCGGGTGCCCGTGTGCATAAAAAGAGCCCGCCCTTGCACGCGAACCCTTTTTATACTTTATAAAACCACTACCGTTCCGACAATGACACCGTTCTGTGAAGAATACTCCATAAAGCTTGTATCCCTGTTGATCACCATTCTGTTGTCATCGATACTGATCACCGTACCCTTGTGGACATTTCCGCTGATCCGGATCTTGGCTTCTCTTGATTTCAGGATGATCTTCTCGAGATCGTCAACCTGTTTCTTTGCCCTGATACACTTTATGTAGATATCACTCTTTTTCTTCTTCAGATCATCGAGATGTGCCTGGAGCTGTTCACTGAGTTCTCCCGTCTGCTGCCTGACGCGCAGGATCTTTGCCATCCCCATTGCCACCTCATCCAGCTCCTGGTTCAGTTTCATGTACTCCTCATTCATCGCGATGCGCTGTTCCATGATCTCGGGCATCACCCCGACATGGATCCCCGTCTTGATCTCCGACTGGTTGCCCGCATTCTGGCAGTTTACCCCCATCATCGCATGCACGTATCCTCCGGCGATCAGACCTTTCTTGCCCGTGAGCGTGATCTGGTCGCCCGCGGTCACTTTGGAGTTCAGTATGACATTGGACTGCACATTTCCGCCGGCGCTGACATTCGCATACTCGATAAACTCTGTGAAGACATCACCGCCCGCGACGATCGCGCCCTTGCCGGCTCCCTGCATGCCGCGCTTGAGGCACACCGTACCGCCCGCCGAAATGCTCGCCGACTCGACAACCCCCTCAACCGTAAGACTCTTTCCAGCCCGCACCGTGACGCCCGCCTCCACATTTCCATGTATGATGACATCCCCGTTAAAATCAACCAGCGCATTGTTTGCATAATCACAGCCGCCCTGTATCTCATACACCTCTACCACCGACAGCTTACTGGTACCATCATATTCGATCTTGCCAGACTTTGACGCGTAGTATTTATTCGGATCCTCCTCATTGCTGATCCCCTTACCTGTAAGCGGCCTGAGCTCTTTATAGACATTGGCTTTTTCAATCGCACCGGTGACATCCCTCCCCGAGGTTCCCTGGATGGCAGGATGATACACCGCCAGCAGCTGTCCCTCCTCCACATTCTGCACCAGGGACATACTTCTGTAATCGACTGTTCCATCCGTTCGGATCTCGGGTCTGGGCTTCTCTGTGCTAAAGAAAAACTCAAAATATCCAGCACTTCCGGGCTCTCCTTTTTCACTTGACGCGATCTTTACCTCGCGGTCATAGATCTGCTTCTTACACATCGCTGCAACATGTGACTCATTGATACCTGCCACTACCCCATTCAGCTGAAGGTATCTCATGATCTCCGGCTTTTCGTATCTTGTGCCTTCCTCCGGTGCGCACAAGTAAAGCCACGCTTCTTTTTTATCCTCTGCTATTCTGACATAAGACTTGACATTAACCATTTGTTCACCTCCGAGAAGGCACCCCGGCCCCTTTATGCCTATATTGTACCACCATTTACCTCAGTTGCGCAAGCCGTTCCAGGATTTGTTCTTTCATTTGTACATATTTAGCCAATTTTCCCTTTTCTTCCGCGATCTTTGCCTCCGGCGCCTTCGCCATAAACTTATCATTGTTCAGCATGCCATTGACGCGCGCCAGCTCGCCGTCGAGACGCTTTGATTCCTTTTCCAGGCGTTCGATCTCCTGCGCGATATCGACAAGCTCCGCAAACGGAATATAAATATTAGCATTGGCGATCACCACGGAAACCGCATCCTCCGCGATGCCTTCCTTGTCGCACTGTATCGTCACGTCGGACGCACTGGCAAGCGACGCGAAGAAAAGTTTCCCTTCCTCAAACGTTTTTCTGATGTCAGCCTTATCCGATACCACATAGATATGCGCCTTTTTTGATGGGGCGACATTCATCCCGGTCCTCACGTTTCTGATACCGCGCACCGCCTCCTTGATGATCTCGATGTCCTTCTCATCCTTCGCGAAACTGCGATCCTTAGCATACTCCGGCCACTTCGAGATCATGATGGACTCTTCCTGCGACTGGAGCGAGCAGAAGATCTCCTCCGTTATGAACGGCATATACGGATGCAGGAGCTTCAGCGCGTCGATCAGCACGCTCTTTAACGTCCACAGGGCCGCATTCTGTGACACCGCGTCGTCCGTGTTGTAAAGTCTGGGCTTGACCATCTCGATGTACCAGTCACAGAACTCATCCCAGATAAAATCATAGATCTTCTGAACCGCGATACCGAGCTCAAAATTCTCCATATTATCCGTGACTTCCCTGATCAGGGTGTTCAGCTTCGATATGATCCAGCGGTCCACCGGCTCCAGGGATCCTGTCGCGTCAGTGACTGATTTCCCTTCCATATTCATCATGATAAAACGCGATGCATTCCAGATCTTATTGGCAAAATTCCTGTTTGCCTCCACCCGCTCATAATAAAACCGCATATCGTTTCCAGGCGCATTGCCCGTGATCAGCGTCATCCTGAGCGCGTCCGCGCCGTACTGTTCGATCACCTCCAGCGGGTCAATGCCGTTGCCAAGCGACTTCGACATCTTTCTGCCCTGCGCGTCGCGCACCAGCCCGTGGAAGAGCACTGTCTTAAAAGGCTTCTCCTTCATGTGCTCATAGCCGGAGAAGATCATGCGGATCACCCAGAAAAAGATAATGTCATACCCTGTCACAAGCACATCCGTCGGATAGAAATAGTCCAGATCCTCCGTCCGATCCGGCCATCCGAGCGTCGAGAACGGCCACAGCGCCGATGAAAACCATGTATCAAGCGTGTCCGGATCCTGCGTGAAATGCCCGCAGCCGCACTTTGGACAAACATCCGGCATACTCTTTGCCACGATGATCTCACCGCACTCATCACAGTAATAAGCCGGGATCCTGTGTCCCCACCAGAGCTGTCTGGAAATACACCAGTCCTTGATATTGTCCGTCCAGTTGTAGTAGATCTTGTCCATTCTCTCCGGGATCAACCGGATATCACCGTTCTTTACAGCCTCGACAGCAGGCCTGATCAGCTCGTCCATCCTCACAAACCACTGCTGCTTCACCAGCGGCTCGATCGTCGTCTTGCAGCGGTCATGCGTGCCCACATTGTGGCTGTAATCCTCCACCTTCACGAGAAGCCCCATACTGTCGAGCTCCTCCACGATCGCCCTGCGCGCCTCATAGCGCTCCATGCCCGCGTATTTACCGCCGTTTTCATTGATCGTCGCATCGTCGTTCATGATGTTGATCAGCGGCAGGCCGTGCCGCTTCCCTACCTCAAAGTCATTCGGATCATGCGCCGGCGTGATCTTGACGACGCCTGTACCAAACTCCATATCGACATACGTATCTTCCACCACCGGGATCTCCCGGTTCATCAGCGGCAGCATCAGCTTCTTTCCCCTCAGATGGGCATACCGCTCATCCTCCGGATGGATCGCCACCGCCGTATCGCCGAGCATCGTCTCCGGTCTCGTCGTCGCAAAGGTCAGATACTCACCGGACTCTGAACCGTCGTCATTCAGGACCGGATACCGGATATGCCACAAATGCCCCGCCTGTTCCTCGTACTCAACCTCCGCATCAGATATCGAGGTATTGCACACCGGACACCAGTTGATCATCCTGGCACCCTTGTAAATATAACCTTTCTCGTGCATTTTGCAGAAAACTTCCGTGACAGCCTTATTGCAGCCCTCATCCATCGTGAAACGCTCTCTGTCCCAGTCGCAGGAGGAACCAAGCTTCTTGAGCTGGCTGATGATCCGCCCGCCGTACTCCTTTTTCCAGTCCCACGCACGCTCAAGGAACTTCTCACGCCCAAGGTCATGCTTATCGATCCCCTCCTCCTTCAGTTTCTCGATGATCTTGACCTCCGTGGCAATGCTTGCATGGTCCGTTCCCGGCTGCCAGAGCGCATTGTACCCCTGCATTCTCTTAAAACGGATCAGAATGTCCTGCATCGTATTGTCCAGTGCATGTCCCATATGCAGCTGCCCTGTAATATTTGGAGGCGGGATCACGATCGTAAACGGTTTTCTGCTCCTGTCTGCCTCCGCATGAAAATATTTCTTATCCAGCCATTTCTGATAGATCCTGTCCTCCAGACCGTGCGGATCATAGGTCTTTGCCAATTCTTTTCCCATACTGTATTATGCTCCTTCCTGCAAATGAAAAAAACCTTCACTGTAAGCTCTACAGCAAAGGGCGAACAAACGCGGTACCACCTTTGTCTCAGCGCATGTGATATACACACCCGCCATCTCAACAGGCTCTAAAGCCCTGCCCTGTAACGCGGGCAAAACGTGAGATCTTACTGACACATTTCAGATCTCCGGTTTCAAAGCTACCTTCTCTGTCTCTTCCTTCGGGTGATCTCACAGCCTGGCAGACAAAGCCAGGATCTCCCTCTCTGGTAAGGGGCTGACAGATACTCCTCTCTGGCACTACCTTTCACGAACGTATTCACATTTAATAATAGTATTAAATCTCCTGTAAAATGTCAAGAAAATTTATTTATTTTTTATATATAATCTTGTGTATTTACATGGTATACTATATCCTGTAAAATAAGCGTGCCTTAGAGCGTGTTTGAAAAATGCTCTAGGGTACGCTGACAGAAACACACAGGAACAGCAGCGTCAGTTCCTGCCAACAAGGAGGATTTCCCAAGTGGATAAAACATTTTGTGATACAGATATCTTTAACAGAAAAAACATCGCCAGAAAAGTGATCGTATATACCTCTGCCGCGATGCTCTTTGCTGCCGCACCCGCACGCTCAGCGCTCGCAGCGGAGACAGATACACCGACTGCAGGTGCACCTGCCGAAACTCCGGCACAGCAGGAGTCCCAGCCTGCCGCCAATACAGCTCCCGCAGGAACGCCCGATAACACCCCTGTTCCAGCCCTCCCAGCGGATCCAACGACTGCCGCCCCGCCCGCGGATGCCTCACCGCTGCCGCCCACAGATCCAACGACTGTCGCACCGCTGCCCGATCCCGCACCGGCTGACCAGAGTGCCCCCAATGTCACGCCAATGCAGAGTACTGTCTATGCTGCTTCACCGAAAGGACTGAACGTCCGCAGCGGCCCCTCCACGAACCACAGCAAACTTGGAACACTCAAATACGGTCAGGAGATCTCCGTCACCGGTATAACTGCTGACAACTGGTACCAGATACAGTATTCCGGCGGCTCCGGATATGTACTGGCAGACTATGTGTCCTCCACTCCGCTCACCAGCGCCCAAAACCCTGCTGAGCAAACCCCCGACACAACCGTGACAGAGCCGCCTGCGGCAGAAGATCCCGCCGCCAGTACAGTGGAGACGCCGCCTGCCGAGGTTCCCGCCGGCGAGCCTGACAACGAAGAACCGGCGGAGGACAGCTCAGACGAGGAAGCCTATACAGAAACGACGTCCCATCTGCTGGGCACTCCTGTATTGATCGCCCTGGCGGCTACCATCATAGGGGTTCTGGCACTGATCTGTTATTCTGTATACAGCCTTTTCCGGAAAGATACAGAAACCTCCGAGGGCGATTATGCAGACGGGGAATACGAAGACGAATCGTACTTTGATGACGGATATTACACGGACGAGCCCTATCCTGACGATGAAGATTATGCGGATGAGTCCTATTCCGATGATGGATATTATGCGGACGAACCCTATCCTGACGATGCGCATTATGAAAACGAGTCATACGCTGACGAAGAATATCGTGAAGATGCGGAAGAATACCTTGAATACGAATATTACGAAAAAAAAGACAAAAGATAACGATGATAAGGAACCTCTCACACCACTTTTCCCGAAAAGCTGACATATTTCCTTTGGACGCCCGTGTGCATAGAAAACCACTGTCCGGACACTCTGCCCGGACAGTGGTTTTTATTTTTCATATAGATCATTATTTCATTTTTGCAGCGTTGATCCGCGCGATCGATCGCATCAGAGCCGCCTCGGCTCTCGCAATGTCGATGCCATTGCGCTCCGAGATCCTTCCCTCCGCTCTCTGCCTTGCAGCTTCCGCGCGCGCCTCGTCAATCTCCGCAGGCCACTCGATGATCTCTGCAAGGATCGTGATCTCCTGCGGCAGGATCTGTACGAATCCGGCATGAAGCGCTGCATTTCTCACAGTTTCACCCTGTGTGATCGTGAGGATACCAGGTTTTACGATCACTGTGAGCGGTGCATGACCGGCATAGACGCCGATCTCGCCCTCCGTTGTATTGAATTCCACCATATCCGCCTCTTCGTTAAAGAACTCGCGGTCCGGCGTCACGATCGTCAGTTTGAACCTCTCTGCCATAGCAGCACCTCCTACCTCGCCCTGGCTACTACGTCATCAATTGTTCCGGCATTAAGGAAATGTCCCTCAGGGATATCATCATGCTTTCCTTCCATGATCTCCTTGAAGCCCCTGATCGTCTCTGCGATCGGCACATATTTGCCCGGCATGCCTGTAAACTGCTCCGCTACGTGGAACGGCTGTGACAGGAATCTCTGGATCTTTCTCGCACGGTTAACGGTGATCTTGTCTTCCTCCGACAACTCATCCATACCGAGGATCGCGATGATATCCTGCAGCTCCTTATATTTCTGGAGTACCTGCTGCACGCCGCGCGCCACCTCATAATGCTCCTGGCCTACGATACGCGGGTCAAGGATCCTCGATGTGGACTCCAGCGGATCGACAGCCGGATAGATCCCGAGCTCAACGATCGAACGCGAGAGAACGGTCGTCGCATCCAGATGCGCGAACGTTGTCGCCGGCGCAGGGTCTGTCAGGTCATCGGCAGGCACATACACGGCCTGCACTGATGTGATGGAACCGTTTTTCGTCGAAGTGATGCGCTCCTGCAGCGCACCCATCTCCGTCTGCAGCGTCGGCTGGTAACCAACCGCCGAAGGCACGCGCCCCAGCAGCGCGGACACCTCGGAACCGGCCTGCGTGAATCGGAAAATATTGTCAATGAAAAGAAGCACGTCCTTTCCACCCTTGTCACGGAAATACTCCGCCATCGTAAGACCTGTGAGGCCGACTCGCATTCTCGCCCCGGGCGGCTCGTTCATCTGTCCGAATACCATGGCGGTCTTGCTGATAACGCCGGATTCCGTCATCTCGTTATAGAGGTCATTTCCCTCTCTGGTGCGCTCGCCTACGCCCGTAAATACGGAGAAACCGTCATGCTCATTTGCAATGTTCGTGATCAGCTCCTGGATCAATACTGTTTTGCCCACGCCGGCGCCGCCAAACAGACCGATCTTACCACCTCTCTGATACGGGCAGAGAAGGTCGACGACCTTGATCCCGGTCTCGAGCATCTCTGTCGATGTCGCCTGCTCCTCAAATGAAGGCGCCGGCCTGTGGATCGGCTCATATCCCTTCGCCTCAGGCGCCGGTTTGTTATCGATCGGTTCGCCAAGTACGTTGAACATACGTCCCAGCGTGCTCTCACCCACAGGAACCGTGATCGGCGCACCTGTCGAGACGGCGTCCATCCCTCTCACCAGTCCGTCCGTAGGTCCCATGGCGATACATCTCACTGTATCGTCACCCAGATGCTGTGCGACTTCGATCGTCAGCACGGTGCCGTCACTTCTTGTGATCTTTACCGCGTCGTTCAGTTCCGGAAGCTGTCCCTCACTGAACTTCACATCAAGAACCGCACCGATAATCTGGGTAACTTTACCAATTATCTTATCTGCCATCTTTTTGTTTCCTCTCTATCCTAAATTTATTCGTTCCTCATGATATTGCCTGCGCACCCGCGATGATCTCTGTCAATTCCTGCGTGATCGCGCTCTGGCGCGCCCTGTTGTAGAGCAGTGACAGGCTCGAGATGATCTCATCCGCATTGTTGGTCGCATTGTCCATCGCCTGCATCCTGGCCGCGTTCTCACTCGCGACGGACTCGATCATCGCCCCGTAGATCAGACTCGTGATATACTTTGGAATGATCAGGTCGACAGCGTCCTCTGTCTCCGGCTCAAAATCCAGCACGGCCTTGTCGTCATCACTGCGCTCATCCTCGATCTTGATCGGGAGCAGCTTCAAGCAGGTCGGTATATGCGTCACAGTATTCTTGAAACCGGTGTAAACGACATAGATCTCGCCCACTCTGCCAGTCGCAAAATCATCGAGCACCTGACTGCAGATCTTCATGGCATCTGCATAGATCGGCTCCTCGATCGCATCAGAGTAATCCTCTCCCATCTCATAGCCAAGCCTTGCAAATGTGTCCCGTCCCTTACTTCCTATCGGGTAAATGATCAGGTCATCCTTATTCCACTCGTTATTCCTCACCAGCTTGATGATATTGGAATTGTAGCCGCCGGCAAGCCCCCTGCTTCCTGTGATCACGATCACAGCCTTCTTATGGGAGTCGTTCGCCTTGAGGTACGGATGGTTGATCTCCCCCGCTTTGGAGAGCATGGAAACCACCGTTTCATACATGCAGTTAAAATAGGTTTTGGACTTCTCGGCACGCCCTTTCGCTCTTTGCAGTTTGACGGTGGAAACAAGCTTCATGGCCTTCGTAATCTGCTGTGTACTCTGTACAGAACCCTTACGTCTCTTTATGTCTCTCATTGAGGCCATAAATATTCAGTCCCCCCTTCTTTTACTTAAAGCGTCCCTTGAACTCTTCGATCGCTGTGACAAGCGTCTTCTCGGTCTCGTCCGAGATCACCTTCTCCTCCCGGATCGCCTTCGGTACCTGCGGATATTTGGTGTCGAGGAACTCAAAGAGCTCCGCCTCGAATCTTGTGATGTCCGCTACAGGCACATCGAGCAGATACTTCTTCGTGGCGACAAACAAAATGATAACCTGGTATTCGACAGCCATCGGCTTGTACTGCGGCTGCTTCAGGATCTCCTTGATGCGCGCACCCTGGTCAAGTCTCTCCTTCGTGTCCGCATCGAGATCGGAACCAAACTGTGCGAACGAAGCGAGCTCCCTGTACTGGGCAAGCTCTGTACGGATCGGTCCTGCGATCTTCTTCATCGCCTTGATCTGCGCGGAACCGCCGACTCGCGAAACAGACAGTCCGGCATTGACGGCCGGTCTGAAGCCGGAGTTGAACATCTCTGTCTCGAGGTAGATCTGACCGTCTGTGATCGAGATCACGTTGGTCGGAATATATGCGGAAACGTCGCCTGCTTGTGTCTCAATGATCGGCAGCGCCGTGATCGAACCCCCGCCATACTCTTCACTCATGCGGCATGCGCGCTCGAGCAGTCTCGAGTGAAGGTAGAATACATCTCCCGGGAAAGCCTCACGTCCGGGCGGACGCTTCAGCAGCAGGGAGAGTGTGCGGTATGCAACAGCATGCTTGCTCAGATCATCATAGATGATGAGCACGTCCTCGCCGTTCTCCATCCACTCCTCGCCGATCGCACAGCCCGAATACGGTGCGATGTACTGCAGCGGCGCAAGCTCACTGGCAGTTGCCGCCACGATCGTCGTGTATGCCATGGCGCCGAACTCCTCGAGCGTCTTCACGATGCTCGCGACAGTCGATGCCTTCTGACCGATCGCGACGTAGATACACTTCATGTTCTGGCCTTTTTGATTGATGATGGTATCCACGGCGATCGCCGTCTTACCGGTCTGTCTGTCACCGATGATCAGCTCACGCTGTCCTCTTCCGATCGGAACCATGGCATCGATCGCCTTGATACCGGTCTGCATCGGCGTATCAACGGATTTTCTGGTGATAACACCGGAAGCGACTCTCTCTATCTGACGGTACTTCGTACTTGCGATCGGCCCCTTGCCGTCGATCGGCTGGCCAAGCGCATTGACCACTCGTCCGAGCATGGCATCCCCCACGGGAACCTCCACAACGCGGTTGGTCGTCTTCACGGTATCGCCCTCATTGATGTTCCTGGAACTTCCAAGCAGCACGGCGCCGACATTGTCCTCCTCGAGGTTCATGACCATGCCGTAAACCTCGCCTGGAAACTCGAGCAGCTCACCCTGCATTGCCTTTTCCAGTCCATGCACACGTGCGATACCATCTGCCACCTGAATAACCGTACCGACTTCCGATATTTCCAGATCAGAGGCATATCTCTTTATCTGATCCTTGATCACAGAACTTATTTCTTCTGGTCTTAAATTCATATGGATCTGCACCTTTCTACTTATTTTTATATTGACCGCGAAACTTCAGCATTTCTCAGTCTGCCTCCCGTGCAGACCCGGAAATACTTTTCGCGGTTTTCACAGCTGGATCGCCAGCAGCTCACGCTGCAGTTTATCCAGTTTTGTCCGGATACTGCTGTCCACAACCCTGTCGCCCATCTTGATGACCATTCCGCCGATCAGGCTTTGATCCACATCGTAGATACACTCGATGGTCCGATACCTGGTGGTAGCGAGCAGCCGGCTCTCAATATCCTGTTTTTCCTGATCATTTATTGCTATAGCCGTTGTGACATAAGCCGTTCCGATATTATTGTACTCCTTGATGGAAGCTATAAAATCCTGAAGGATCGCCTCGATCTCCCCGTACCGGTCCTTCTCAACGATCGTTACCAGAAATCCCAGCATCTCCCTGCTGATCTGATCCCGGAACACATTCTGCACCACCTCGAGCTTATCCTCTTTCTGGATCTTCGGATGGTTCATGAACTGCCCAAACTCCACATTGGTGCGAATGATCCCAAGAAGTCCGACTGCCTCCTCCAAAAAAGCCGAGGTCTTATCCTCCTCAACGGCAAGTTCAAACAACGCCTGAGCATACGTTTTGGAAACTAGCTTAGCCATGTGCTATCACCTATTTCTTTCAATGTCTTATCAATGAGTTCATGCTGGGCATTTGTATCGATATTGGCCTGTACGATCCGGGCTGCCATGAGCGAGGCAACCGCGACCATCTCCCGCTTCACCTCATCGGCAAGCTTCTGCTTCTCAAGCTCTGCCTCTTTTCTGGCTGTCTCCACGATCCTGGCAGCTTCCTGCTTTGCATCTGCGACGATCTTTGCTTCGTTTTCCATACCACGCCTGCGCGCGTCAGCAAGGATCGCTTCCGCCTCCCTGCCTGCCTGGCTCAGCTTCTCTTCGTAGAGGGCACGCGTATCAGCCGCTGATTTCTGGTCTGCCGCTGCCTGGTCGAGTTCTCCCCTGATCTTTTCTTTTCTGTCTTCCAGCATCTTTCTCACCGGATTGAACAGGAAGTGCGATGCGACAAGGAAGAGAACGAACATGGCGATGATCATGAGAACCGTGTCTGCCAGAAGCTGGAAATCCAGGTCAAATAAACGGCTCAGCCCCTCTGTCTCGGCAGCAAGCATCATGGTGTGATTCACCATACCTTTGTACCTCCTTTTTCGTTATATAAATGATACGTTTTCGGTTTTTTACGGTACTAAAGGTTTTACGAACAGTAACAGCATTGCCACGAGCAGACCATAGAGACCTGTTGTCTCGGCAACTGCCTGGCCAAGAAGCATGGTAGATGTGACGTCAGACTTTGCACCCGGGTTCCTGCCTACTGCCGCCGCCGCATGGCCTGCTGCAATACCCTGGCCTACACCAGGTCCGATACCCGCGATAACCGCAAGACCTGCACCAATTGCTGAACAACCTAAGATAAAGTTTGAATTAAATTCCATGATTAATTCCTCCTGTAAAATATTTGATTCAATATTTGATAAAATAAAATGATCGGGAGAACAGCAGAGCTGGTTCTCCTAAACGAAGTTTTAGATTTTGTTAGTCAGCGTCTTTTGCTGACTTAGAAAATCTCTTCGTTTTTATTACCCTTCAATGGCATTGTTGATATATGTCATTGTCAGCATGCAGAACACATACGTCTGGATCGCTCCGGAGAACAGATCAAAGTACACATGAAGCGCCGCCGGCCAGCCTGTCGCGATAAATCCGAGCAGACCATAGAGCAGTGCCATCATGACAGTTCCTGACAGAACGTTTGCGAACAAACGAAGTGACAGGGAAATGGGTACCGCGATGTCACCGATCACATTGATCGGCGCCCAGATCGGCCATGGATCGCACAGTCCCTTGATCACGCCGGACACCTTCTGGTACTTGAACTTGTTAAAGGTAATCAGCGTGAACGTGATCAGCCCCAGTGCAAACGTCACACCGTAATCGGCCGTAGGTGCCCTGAGCCCCATCAGACCGGAAATATTGCTGATCAGGATAAAAATAAACAGAGTGCCGATATAATTGGCAAAGGCTGTGGCATTTTTCCCCATAACACCGCTGATCATGCCGTCAAGCTTCTCAACGATCAGCTCCACAACGTTCTGGAAACCTCCCGGAACTTCTGCCGCATGTCTGACCGCCCTGTTCGCACACAGACAGAATATGATGATGATCGCCATGACGATAAACAGGCACACATGCGTGGTCGTTATCCATAGCTTCTGTCCAAAGAGTTCGTACTGAAACACACCGTGTATCATAAAGTCAATGTCATCAGCGCCGGACAACAAAATTCCTGCTCCCATACACTCACCTCCTTGTTTTTATTCTTTATTCAGTTTTATTATATGGTAACTGTTTCGGCGGCTGCCAGTCTTCCGCACAGTTACATTCCATTTGCCTTCGGGACATTGCGTTCTGCTATGCCCCACGGTGTGACAGCCTGGCAAACAGCGGCTGCATATAGGCTGATACCTTCAAGCCCATAACACCCGCAAAAGCAGCCAGTGGATTGCCGACTTCTGTCAGCATCAGGATCCCCAATATGACCACCACTATAAAATACCTGAAAATATTTTGTCTCGTTGCTGATGCCTGCGCCCCCTTTACATCTCTTTCAACGGCTGTATTCAGAGTGACCGCCATATGAAAGGCCATGAATACTGCTGTGAACACTCCTACCCAGAGTCCTATACTGTAGCCTGTCTTATCCTCCACGAGAAAAAAAACGAGAACCTGACACAGGATACCAAATAAAATGATCCCCAAAAGCAGTCCTGGCAGGGCTGTGTTGATTTTTCTAAGTCTGGTCCTCATCCTTCTGATCTCCCTCGTAAATCTTCTTTGCCAGAATAAAAATATTCCGAAACCCCGCAAAGGCTCCCACAAAGAACAATAAAACAAACCAAAATGCGGTTCCAAGCTTCCTGTCGAGAAACAGCCCCGCAAAAGAGCACATGAAGATCGGAACTAGCATATTGATGCCAAACTGGGTGATCACAGCCAGCGACTGATAGACTGACTTCTTGTAGTTTTTATTTCTTCCCATCTGTCCGCCTCCATATGCCTGCGATTTCCATTCTCCTGACGCCCAACCATAATTATACCGAAACTGGATAAAATTGTCTAGTAAATGTCCGATCTTTTTTCATGTCCGGCGCCGTTCCGGCAGCCAGCCCTTGCCCGGCCTGCTTATTTCACCATCACATCCGCAAAGGAGAACTCCCCCTCCGTCGCTGCAAAAAGCTCCTGTTCTGCCATTGTGAAGCAATCGATCATTTCCGGCGAGAACACACCGCACTCTCCCTCCAGGATCATGCGCGCCGCCTCCTCGACTGCAAACGGATCCTTGTATACACGTTTGCTCACCAGCGCATCGTACACATCCACAACCGACACGATCTGGGCCCAGATGGGAATCGCGTCCCCTTCCAGCCTGTCGGGGTATCCGTTTCCGTCGTGCCGTTCATGATGATATCTGCAGATATCATAGCAGTAACGATAGAACTCATTGTCCTCCTGCTTGAACTTCTCGAGAAGCTCGCAGCCGTAGACTGTATGCTTCTTCATCTCCTCAAACTCTTCCTCCGTAAGCTTCCCCGGTTTTAACAGGATGCTGTCCGGTATCGCGATCTTACCTATGTCATGCAGCGCTGACGCGTTGACGATCAGAGCGGCCTGCTCTTTTGTGATCTCATACTTGGGGTAGATCTTCATGATGTATTTGAGGAACAGCTTTGTAAAATACTTTACCCTCTGGATATGTTCGCCGGACTCCAGGCTTCTGAACTCCACAACAGAGCTCAGCGCGTTCACCAGAAATTCATTGCTGCGCTCGATCTTCTCCCGGCTCTCCCTCAGCTGCCGTGTACGTTTCTCAAGCTTCTGCTCCAGATAGATCCTATGTTCAAACAGCTCCATGATATTCTTGGCACGGCGCATGACGACGTTCGGGGCAAACGGCTTGTAGATGATATCGGAAGCGCCGTATTCATAAGCCTTCTCATCCGTCTCGTCCGTCGCCTCTCCAGTGATCATGATAACGGGGATCGTATTGATATAATCCTCATCATTCATAAACTGCAGCACATCCAGACCAGATTTTTTCGGCATGAGCAGATCCAGGAACAACAGGCATAGTCTGTCACTGTACTCCGCGATCGCGGTGATCGCCTGCACCCCATCCTCGGCCTCGATAATATGATACTGCTCATCAAATATGAATTTGATCATCTCGCGGTTGATCTCCGCATCATCCGCGATCAGGATCATGTCTTTTTCCATTGTCTCCATCACTATTGATTTCCTTCCCTATTTATGATACTACGCCAACAGCTTCCCAATACCTGCGATCACGATGTTATAATCCTCTGTCACCACATCAAGCATCTGTTTTGCGCTGTCGATGTCATTTCCCCTGAGGATCTCTGTGATCTCGTGACTCGACTTATACAGACGTGTAAATGCCATATTCTGGCACATGCCCTTCATCGTGTGCGCTGCCCGGAACGCTTCCTCCACGTTCCCGTCATTGATGCCCTGGACAAGTGCCTTATAGCTCTCATCCCTCGTGAACATCCCCGCAAATTTCCTGATCCTGTCCTCAGTCCTGAGCCTGGACATGATCTCGTTATAGTCACCGCCCACCTCATCATAAAACTCCTGTACTGTCATAGTTTCCCTCCTGAACTCCACACATTTGATACTTCAGACTGCATTTTCCTCATCAAAAATTATATCGCATCTCCCCGCATAATTCAACCTCTTTCGTCAGGGATTCATCCCCTCGACCAGCGGCCGGAACTGCGAAAGGATATGATCCATATCTTCAAAAAGGGCGCTTTTCGTCGTCCCGAGATTATTTGCCTGTTCGATGTGCCTGATGACATCCTGATACTGCAGCTTGATCTCGTCAAAAAACTGTCCGATCGTCTGCAGCTCCCCATGTGCCCCGTCGATCACATCGGAGATGCCCCTCTGCACAGTCACTGTATTCTCCGCTGTATCCGTGATCCTGTTAAAGGACTCATATGTACTGTTGACAGTGTCGATATTCTGGCTCAGGGCATGCTGCGATGCCGTAATACTGTTGTTCAGTTCGCCCGTGCCATGTTCCACCTCATGCACACCTGTATCCACTTCCTCCGCCAGCTCCTTGATCTGGTCTGCAAGTTCCTTTACATTCGTCGCAACCACTGCAAACCCCCTGCCGGACTCCCCAGCTCTTGCCGCCTCGATCGATGCGTTGAGCGCAAGGATATTGGTCTGTTCCGCGATGGAGATGATCTTTTTCATGCACTGTTTGATCCCCTCCACGGAACCCTGCAGCTGCGCAAAGGTCTGCTGCATGTCACTGTACGTTCTCTCCACCTGGACCGAGGTGCTCTTCAGCTCTTCCACTTTCCCCTGTGCCTCGGACACCGCATCGCCAATGGCTCCGCGGACCTGCTCAAACTGCCCGGCCACATTGTTGATATCCGAGAACGTCTGTTCAAAATCCGACAGCTGGTCATGAAAACTGTCCGCCTTTTTCATGACCCCTGAAAAAGAACTGCCCACCATTCCCAGCTCCCACAGGGATTCGACTTCCTTGCCGACCAGCTCTCTCTGGTACTCCTTCAGGCTCTCTGCCGCATGCAGCACCGGATAAAGACCGTCCACGCCTCCTTGTCCGTTCCCGGCTTTCTTTCTAAATAACATCTCACATGCCTCCCTTTACTCAAACACCACACACGTCATGGACTGGTTGACAAACCGGTTATTGTAATGCTCCCCATACCCGACCAGCCCTGCATGACTTCCCAGCTCAGACATTTCCTCCAGATACGTCTCCATATATCCGCGCTCGCAAAACAGCTTATAGCGGAACAGACAATTTACCGAGAAGACAGCTGACCGTTTTGGAAAATCGCGGCAGATAGTCTCGATCGTCCGCCGCACAACAGCCTCGTAGTCGGCAAGTTCGAGCAGGATCAGTACATCCGAATCATTTACCTGGCGGAAGCATGCGAGCGCATCGCCTCTCACTTCCTTGATCGAAATGATGCAGGTGTCATCTCCATTGATCTTTCCAAAAGGATTCTGGAATGTCTGCGTCAATATCTCCTCGTCCGTCACATGGAGGATATTTTCGTAAACCTGTTTTGCCGGCCTTCCATTCAAGGTGCCGATCACATAGTTCTCTTTATCTGTATCCGAGGCAATAAAACGATAGTTTCCGAGCTTGCGGTAAATATTTTCCTTGTAAGTCTTCACCCTGCCCGCCTGATTCCGCACCAGTGCATACGCCACAGCATCCTCATAGATCCTTCCATTGACAGAGACCTTCCCCGCATCTCCCGTGCCCCCGACCAACGGGATCTTCTTCTGCTTCAGCACCGTATTGATCGTAGTGAGCACGCAGGCGTCATTTCCGGCACAAAAATCGATACACACCGTATCCTCGCCCGCGCCGCCTACTTTCCGCACATCCTCCTCCAGACGCCTGATATACCTGATCGGCATTGTCGATACCTGCTCCAGCACATTGGCTGTCGCAGTCACCCCATCCAGAAATGCAATGATGCCGACACCCTCCTCCACCATCGCCGTATCGTAGCACATTCCGATACAGCCAATACTCGGAATTCCCGGATAACGCTTCTCGAGTGTCTTTACATGCGTCTCAAACTGGGCATTGCTGGACATCAGCATAATAAACTGGGGATTATCCAGTCCATTCACTGCTTCCGCCAGATCTCCGCTTTGGCTCTTTCCAAAAAACTGTCTCATCTCATCGTCTCCTTGATCGTTCATTCTATTTATTATGCTGTTTTGATTATACGGTATATCAGCCCAAAGCGCAACGGATATTTCATAATATAAAAGTATAAAAGCATTGAATCCGGCACCAAAAAGATGTAAACTATAAATACAATTTAACCAAAGGAGAATATGCCATGGATGATTTGAAGATTTACCGCAGACGTATGATACCTGAAGAATGTATTCTGTTGAAAGACGATGTCATTCTCGAGCGAACAGACGACAAGATCATCACGAGATGGAACACCCTGAAACCGCGCCGGGATTTTCATCATGGCTGCTCCTGCTATTATCTGAATCTCGGATGTAAGATCAGCAAATTCTACCGCGAGGACAACACGCTGTTGTACTGGTATTGTGACATTGTGGACTATGATTATCAGGAAGCAGAGAATGCGCTGTTCGTGACCGACCTCCTCGCCGATGTGGTCGTCTGTCCTGACGGCTATGTCAAGGTGCTTGACCTCAACGAGCTTGCCATCGCACTTGAAAAAGATCTGTGCGAGCCACATATCATCACACAGGCCCTGCGAAAACTCGACAGCCTTCTGAACCTGATCTATGACGACAAATTCGACGCGCTGACAGCTGATCTGGACCGTGTCATTCCATGATCCGCCTCATCTCCAGCCGGTATGCGGCAAAGAGGACCGCATCCGCAAACAGCCACGCCGTTACCTCGCCCCAGAAGATCCCCTCATATCCGATGAACCGTGTCAGCACCGTCGCGCACAGCAGCCGCATCATCAGCTGTGCAAAGCTTGACAGCATCGGGACGACCGTGTTATTGATGCCCTGCAGGACAGCCCTCAGGATGTACAGGATATACAGGAACGGGAAAAAGACTGCCAGTATCTCCAGAAATCCATATCCGTATCCCAGCACTTCGTCCATCACGGCGGAGGTGTCGATGAACAGCCTCAGAATGCTTTTTCCGCCAAAAACCATGACTGCGGAGCAGGCCAGCGCGACCGCCGCGCCCATGGCCACGCCAGCGCGGACGCCCTGCCGGATCCGGTTCATTTTATTCGCCCCGTAATTCTGCGAGACATACGCTGCGGCCGCCAGACCAAAAGAGGACGCTGCGATCTCCAGCAGCCCGTACAGTTTTACAGCCGACGTATATCCCGCCAGAAAGGTGAGATCATACTGGTTGATCCTGTTGACGACGATCAGGCCGCCGATCGAGGTGATCAGGCTCTGCATCGCCATGGGAAGCCCCATCCGGAACAGTCTTTTCATAACCATTTTTTCGTTTTCCAAAGCGGATCCATCATACCCTGCCCGGCTCCCGTCATGATAAAAATAATATCCGCAGATCAGCATTACCACAAATTCCGAGAGGATCGTCCCCAGCGCGGCGCCCGCGATCCCCAATTCCAGCACATTCACAAACAGGATATCCAGAATGATATTGCACAATGACGAGACCGTCATCGCCAGCAGCGGAATCCGGCTGTTCCCCCGGCTTCTGAGCGCCCCCGAAAACAGCTGGTAAAACGCCAGGAACGGTGTCCCCAGAAGGATCGTGTCCACATAAGTCTTTGCCATCGGGTACACTTCCTCTTTTGTGCCCAGCATTCTCAATATGCTCCCCGAGATCAGCAAAAAGACTGCCGTCAGCGCGGCCGCCAGAACAGCGCAGATCTTTTTGGACATATGATAACAGACAGCAAAGCGCTGCTCATTTTTTTCTCCAAAGCAGTTCCCCAGCAGAATGGAAAATCCCTGGACCAGTCCGATCACCAGCCCGTTCACCATAAAGATCAGCCACTCTGTTCCCCCGACAGCCGCAAGCCCCGGCGCACCGATCTTCTTTCCGATGATGATGGTATCCACAAATGTATAAAGCTGCTGAAACAGATTGCCTGTGACGAGCGAGAAGGAAAACGTCCCGATCAGTACAAATGGATTTCCGACTGTCATATCTGTGTCTTTTGTCATGTCAGTGCCCCTGCTCAATTTTTGTATTGGAGACAAACAGATAACCATCGTCCGTTTCCTCCAGAACGACGCGCCACTGTCCGTCCTCATTCTCTTTTGTATATTCCAGTATCAGCTCACGACCGGACTGCCGGACGCCGGACGTGACCGTGCACCAGTTAAAATTCGTGTCACCGGCAATGTTGTAAAAGCTGTCATACTGCTCCAGATAATAAAAGTTCCCGAGACCTTTTTGCTGTGTCTCCTCCAGCTGTACACCCGTCTTTTCTACCAGGACAGCATTCATCTCCTCCGCGGTGACTTTCACGATATCCAGTACGGGCGCCTCACTGTACGATTCTGTCAGCAGTGCGACCTCCTCCTCCGAGACCTGCCCTGCCGCGCCGCCGTTTCCATTGTAAAACAGCTGGAATAAGTCAATATTGGCTGGCTGATCATACTCACTTGCCAGCATCTGGTTATTCATATTGTCTGTACTGCCATTGAAAAACGTCTCGTTGAACATCCGGATTTCTTTATCAGAAAGAGGTTCGGAAAGGTTCTCCGACGACGCCCTGCACCCTGAAAAGATCAGGATATATCCCATAAGAACTATAAACAAAAGTTTTCTCTTTTTCATCAGTGTACGATCCTCCTTTTTAAGCACGCTCCAGCACTCCCTCCAGCTAGAAATCCAAATCATGAAGCCGAACTTTGTGAACTTTCACTGGATGCCACAATCGTCCAAGCGCACCAGCACAGTGCAGGTGCAAAAAAAGGGGGCCTCCAAACGAAATTGGCCACAGCCGGGGAGGTGCCAGTTCCAAAATCCATGCAGCCGTAGATGCTTATGGCTATCCTGTCTATCTAATGCTTAGCGAAGGACAACGTAATGACATCAATTTTGCCATTCCAGTGCTGGAACATATAAATATAGAAGGAAGCAACGTGCTTGCGAACCGAGGCTATGATAGTTATAAACTAATCGACTATATCTATGAAAATGGCGGGGAACCAACCATCCCTTCCAAAACAGGAGCCAAATTTGAGCGCCACTGTGACTGGTGGCTGTATAAAGAGCGCCATTTGGTAGAGAAATACTTTCTCAAACTGAAGGGTTTTCGCCGCATTGCCACTCGCTATGATAAGCTGGCGTTCACTTATATGGGATTCGTATGCCTAGCTTCAATCCTGATTTGGTTAAAATGACCAATAGCTGGTAATTTTGAAACACGCTCTAGATAATTTTCAGAATTTGTTTGACATATTCTACACAATTTCATAGATCATCCATAGTCATAACTGCTATTTCCGTATACTGCCGTAGCTGCTTGTCGTTTGTAAGAAACACATTACAGCCACTAATTACTGCGGCAGCGAGCTGTAGAGCATCCATTGCCCTAAACTTACTATAATATGCACGGATTTCAGCCGCCTTTTTCGCTATTGGTTTTGTAATATCTATGATATCTGTTCTGGTATCCTCCAGAAACATATCAAAATCATGCAAAAGTTTTTCATTTTTCTCCCGATATGGAACAATAGCATATTCCTCTAC
>VSNO01000072.1 GCA_009774375.1 Lachnospiraceae bacterium | reverse complement strand
CCCCCACCCCGTCCCCGGCGCCACCTCACACCCTCCCTCCCCCCCCCCCTAACCGGCCGCCCCCGCCCCCGGGGGGGGGTATACAGAGTGTAATTCACCTGGCGGTATGAAATAGATCTCGCCCTCGTGGATGCAGTGCGTGGTCTCGTTCGTGATGGCATAGTAGCAGTCCGTGACCGGCAGTATGATCTCGAGCGAATTGTGCCAGTGGAGCGGGAAGTTTTCCAGCTGTTCATTGTACCAGATGCGGACGGTGGAGCCGTTGTGGTAGTTGACGATCTCGTGGTTTTGGTTGATCATCGTGGCACAGATATAATCGCTGTTTGCGCTGTAGAAGTCAAAATCGCTTCCGTTGATCTGCTCTAAGTTGATGGACTCGGAGTGCTCTGCGGGAGCCTGGGCGGTTTTGTGGTTTTTGGGCTGTTTGTCTTTTCTCTCTTCGTTTGTCATTTATCCATCAATCCTTTTTTGTTTTCTTAATTTTTTCATAATTTGTGGTGGCAAAAACGTGCATTTCAAGCATATTTTTTAGATATGCCTTGATCCATCAAGTATCATAAACCTTTCTATATTGATTATATACGATATGTCATAAAATGAAAAGTATTTTTGTCAGGCTGCTGCATGTGAAAAGAAATATGAGCATGACATGGAAAGTGCGGCGCAATATATGGGAAGTGACAAGGGGCTTTATCCGGTATAATATGTGTTAAATATATTATATAGAAGAAACTGGATCGCCCCCAGTCGGACAGGCTGGAGATAACGGCAAGAAACAAACCATACCGCCGTCATAATCTGTCGAGTTTTGACACGCAGATTGAGGCGGCTTTGTAAATTTGTTGAGAAAATTGAGAATATGGCTGTACAAATATACAGTATGCACAAAAAAAGCAATAGATGAACAACAAATAGCAATAAATGAGGAGTACGGGACAGTTATTTAGGTGTAACATATAATTGTGCTATAAAATGTGCGGAAAAGCTGAGGTTTTTGGTCATTATGCTATCATGGAAGGGAGAACAGAAGTTTAACCCTGCTGGAGGCAGCTTGCCTCGCGACGCAAGTTTTATGCGGGAAATGCTTTGAAGGAAGCATTTTGTGGAAATATTACCAATAATACCAGTTTTGTGGAGGAAAGTATGAAGAGCCAAGGAAAGTCTGGAAAGAAGATTATTATTGCAGTTGCAGTCGCAGCGGTCATAGCGGTGATTGCTTTCCTTTTGTCTCTGCGCGGTGTGGAGGACTTTCATGAGAAGTACGCGGGCGCTGACCTGAGTACTGACGTAGAAGGCATGCAGAGGACAGGTACTTACACGGGCTACCTGAATGATCATGCTGATGCGGCGCATCCTGATCAGAACGTGGCGGTGGATTTGTACAGCTACGAATCCGACGGTACCGTGGAGGTGTACAACGACTATGAAGGAGCGGAGAAAGCGCTGTTCACGGACACGAACTCCAAGGTCACATGGGAGATCGACGTGCCGGAGTCAGGTTTCTACAATCTTTTCATGGAGTATCTGATCCCTGAATCCAGAGGTGTGGCGGCAGAGCGTGTTGTCTACCTGAACGGGGAAGTTCCTTTTGAAGATGCGCGGAACATCTCGTTCACCAGGATCTGGACGGACGCGGGCGCGCCGACGATCGACAATCAGGGCAACGAGATCAGACCCAGCCAGATCGAGGCACCCGGATGGCAGGAAGCGTATTTCAAGGATGACATGGGATATATCACTGATCCGTACATGTTTTATCTGGAGAAGGGTGCGAATACGATCGGACTTGAGGCTGCAAATGAGCCTATGGTTCTGCGCAGGCTCGAGATCACGAAGGTACAGGAACTTGACACATATCAGGAATATGCGGCAAAGTGTCCGGCGGATACGTCCTCTGACACAGCCAGGAACTATATGACTGTGATCGAGGGAGAGGATTCCACCTACCGTTCCGAGTCTTCGCTTTATGCCAAGTATGACAGGTCTTCCCCGACAACCCAGCCGAACAGTGTGATGAACACCGTGCTGAACTATGTGGGCGGTGAGGCGTGGAGAAGTTCCGGACAGTGGATCGAGTGGGAGTTCGAAGTGCCGGAGGACGGGTTCTACAACATCATGGTGAAGGGGCGCCAGAATTATTCGCGGGGCGTTGTGTCCAGCAGAAGTGTATACATAGACGGCGAGATCCCTTTCGAGGAGCTCAAGGAGATCTCTTTTGCCTACAGCAACGACTGGGATTATCTGAAACTTGCCGATGAGAACGGTACACCGTACAATATCTATCTGACCAAGGGTGTCCATACCATCAGACTGGAGGCGACACTGGGCGGTATCGGAACCATTCTCGAGGAGCTGGAGAATTCCACTTTCAGACTGAACCAGATTTACAGAAAGGTGCTGGTATACACGGGTGCGAACCCGGACAAGTACAGGGACTACTATATCGAGAGAAGCTATCCCGAGATCATAGAGGCGATGGATCTCGAATCCAAGAGACTGTTCAAACTCGTGGACGATATGGTGGCATACAGCGGACAGAAGGCGGACGGCATCGCCTCCGCCCAGACAGTGGCGCAGCAGCTGGAGCGTTTCTGCGAGAAGCCGCAGAAGATCACTTTGGAGTTTGTGACATTTAAGGACAATATAACGGCTCTGGGAACGGCGGCACTGAACCTGAGTGAGACCAAACTCGACATCGACTATCTGGTAGTCAGCGGTGTCAATGCCAAGCTGGAGGAGAAGAAGGCAAATGTGGCTACAAAGCTGCTGCATGAGATGAAATCGTTTGGGGCATCCTTTGTGGTTGATTACAATGCGGTAGGTGATGTCTACGCGGAAGGCTCCGGCGAGGAAGTTGTCAAGGTATGGGTTCTGACCGGACGTGACCAGGGTACGATCTTGAAGTCCATGGTGGATGATACCTTTACCCCGGAGAGCGGTGTCAAGGTCAACGTCGAAGTGGTCGATCCCGGTGCGCTGATGAACGCGGTCATGGCGGGGAGAGGTCCGAACATAGTGCTCTCTGTGGGCGCGGATCAGCCTGTGAACTACGCGCTGCGAAATGCGGTCGAGGATCTCACGCAGTTTGATGACTGGGAGGAAGTGTTCTCTCACTATACAGAGAGTTCCTATGAGCAGTACAGGCTGGACGGACATATTTATGCGATACCCGAAACACAGACGTTCAACGTTATGTTTTACAGGAAGGATGTCCTTGAGGAACTCGGTCTTGAGACACCCGATACATGGCAGGAGATGATCGAGATGCTGCCGACCATCCAGGGGAACAATCTCTCGATCGGCATACCGACGGCGGCGGGCAGCAGCACCACCACGACGGCGACCACGGCAGTTGCCTCCAATGCACCGGATCTGTCCCTGTACTTTACACTCCTTTTCCAGTACGGCGGGGATATGTATAATCAGGAAGGTACGAAGACAGAAGTTGACGACGAGCCGGGCGTGAAGGCGTTCAAGGATTACATCAGATATTTCAACGACTATGGACTTCCTACGATATATGACTTTGTGAGCCGTTTCCGCTCCGGGGAGATGCCCATCGGCATTTCGCCGTACTCGACATACAATACGCTGATGGTATCGGCTCCGGAGATCAGAGGGCTTTGGGACTTCACACTGATCCCCGGCACGGAGTACACGGCGGAGGACGGAACCACCTATATAGACCGTTCCGACTATATCACCGGAAATGCGACGATGATGGTCGCTACCGAGGATGAAAGCCTGCGGCAGAAATCATGGGAATTCATGAAGTGGTGGGCAAATGCTGACACACAGGTGCGTTTCGGACGCGAGATCGAGGCGCTGCTCGGATCTTCGGCGCGCTACGCGACGGCAAACAAGGATGCGTTCGTACAGCTGTCCTGGAGCAACGACGATATCGAGATCCTCAGTGCACAGTGGGAGCAGACGGTCGGTATACGCGAAGTTCCGGGCGGATATTTCACGGGGCGCCATATCACCAACGCGATCAGAAAGGTGATCAACGAAAAGATCGACTCCAGGGAAACGATCATAGATTATGCTGTCACGATCAATGATGAGCTCAAGAAGAAGCGGGTTGAGTTCGGCTTGCCGATCGATGAAGAATAGGGGCGTGAAAAATGAAAGAGTATATAAATAAATTTTTTATCCTGCGGAAGCACAATATGCAGGTTGCGTGGAAAAAAGCGAAGAAGAGCAAGATGTGTTATCTGTTCCTCCTGCCCTACGCATTGCTGTTTACACTGTTTTTTGTGGCACCCGTAGTGATTTCCATCTTTTATGGATTTACTTACTATAACATTTTGGAGAAGCCGAGATTTATCGGGCTGCAGAATTACATCAGTCTGATCCTCGATGATGACATATTCCTCATCGGTATCAAGAATACCCTGATGATCGCTGTCATCACGGGACCGCTGGGATATATCATGTCCTTCCTGTTTGCATGGCTGATCAACGAGCTTCCGAGATGGGTGCGCAGCGTGGCGGTTGTCGTGTTCTACGCGCCGTCGATCGCCGGCAACTGCTACGTGATCTTCTCTGTTTTCTTCAGAGGGGACGCGTACGGATATGTGAACGCTTTTCTGATGAATATTGGCGTCATCGACACGCCGATACTGTGGTTTGTCAATCCGACATACATGCTGCCGATCTGTATGCTCGTCATCCTGTGGATGAGTTTGGGTACCGGGTTCCTCTCGTTCGTGGCTGGTCTGCAGGGCGTGGACAGGTCACAGTTTGAGGCAGGATACATGGACGGTGTCAAGAACCGTTGGCAGGAATTGTGGTATATCACACTTCCCAATATGCGTCCGATGCTGATGTTCGGTGCGGTTATGTCGATCACCCAGGCTTTTGGTGTCTGTGATGTCACCATGGCGCTCTGCGGATATCCGAGTACGGATTACGCGGCACGTACGATCGTGACACACCTGTTCGACTATGGCTTCACTAGGTTTGAGATGGGTTATGCGTGTGCGATCGCAACCATTCTGTTCCTGATGATGATACTTTGTAACAAAGCAATCCAAAGTCTGTTGAGGAGAGTAGGAACCTGATATGAGCAAGAAGAACAAGAAAAAAGAGCAAGAAAACTTAGAACCTGTATATCATAAAAAGCTGATCAAGAGGAGGAAGCCAAACCGGTCGATTGTGGGAGATATCTTTCTGTATCTGTTTCTGCTGCTGGTGGCATTGGTGATGGCGTTTCCTCTGATCTATGCAGTGAGCAGTGCATTGAAGCCTCTGGACGAATTGTTCAAGTTTCCGCCAAAGATCCTGCCACAGAACCCTACGTTTGACAATTTCTCCGATCTGTTCGTGACGATGGGAAAATCGTGGGTAACATTTTCAAGATATCTGTTTAATACGGTATTTATCACGTTTGTCGGTACTTTTGGCCATCTGATCGTGGCATCCATGGGAGCCTTCGTGCTGGCGAAATATGACTTTCCGGGCAATCAGGCGTTCTTTAAGCTGGTTACTGTGGCGATGATGTTTACCGGTTATGTGACACAGATCCCCAACTATCTGATCCTGAACAAGCTTGGCTGGATCGATTCATACTGGGCGATCATCATCCCGGGATTTGCATCACCGATGGGACTGTTCCTCATGAAGCAGTTCATGGAAGGACTTCCGACATCTCTGATCGAGGCGGCAAAGATAGACGGCGCAAGCGAGTGGAGAGTGTTCAGCGGTATCGTGATGCCGAACGTGAAACCCGCCTGGCTGACGCTCATCATCTTCTCAGTGCAGGGGCTGTGGAACAACAAGGCTGCCACATTTATCTACTCCGAGGAAAAGAAGACACTCGTATATGCCATGCAGCAGATTCAGAGTGGCGGTATTGCAAGAACGGGGCAGGGTGCAGCGGTGCTGGTTGTCCTGATGATCGTCCCCATTGCGATCTTTATCTTCTCTGAGAGCCAGATTTTGGAGACAATGGCAAGCTCGGGTCTGAAAGATTAACAGGGAATGAGGTGGCGTATGAAAAAGATAATCAAATCAATTGGTGCCCTGGCGCTGGGAGCGATGGTGTTTGCGATGTCCCCGCTGAGCGTTTTGGCAGATGAAAAAAGCTATACATACAATTATGACTATTGGGGTGATGTGCAGGATTCACCGGATGCCTACACAGTGGCAGGTGTCTACACGGCGGAGGCGTTCGGTCTGGATCTCAATCTGCGCAACCCGCAGGGAATGTTTGTCAAGGAGAATATGGTCTATATCTGTGATACCGGCAACAACCGGATTGTGCAGCTCGAGCGGACCGGCACAGTGAATTTTGAGGTGGTGCGTATCTTCGACAGCATTCAGGGAGACACGGATGTGCAGAGTCTTGCCTCACCGACGGATATTGCGATCTCGGAAGAGGGAGACATCTATATCTGTGACAACGGAAACGCAAGGATCGTGAAGGTGGACAGCGACTTGAACTATATCCTCCAATTTGACCTGCCGGTGGATTCTAACGTCAGCGCGGACAGTACGTTCCAGCCCTCCAAGATCGTCATTGATACGGCGGGGCGTGTATACTGTATTGCCACTAGTATCAACCAGGGCTTGTGCAAATACGAGGCGGACGGTACATTCTCGGGATTTGTCGGAGCCACACCGGTTACGTTTGACTGGATGGATTATATCTGGAAGAAATTCGCGACACAGGAACAGCGGGTTCGTATGACATCCTTTGTTCCCACGGCGTATGACAATATCTATATCGATCACGAAGGTTTCATCTATGCCTGCGCAGGCGGTATGGATGAGGATGATCTGGATAACGGGGATGCGGCTGCGATCCGCAAGCTGAACCTGATGGGCAGCGATATCCTGGTTCAGAACGGCGAATGGCCCGTCTATGGCGACCTGTACTGGGGTGAGGGAGGAGGCTATGTGGGACCCTCTTACTTTACAGATGTGACGGTTTTTGAAAATGACATCTATGTGTGCCTGGATAAAAACCGCGGGCGTCTCTTCGGATATGACGATCAGGGCAAGACGGTGTTCTGTTTTGGCGGCAACGGCAATATGGACGGGTATTTCAGACAGCCTTCGGCGATTGAGCATATGGGACACGATCTGCTGGTGCTGGACGCCCTCGACTGCAGTGTGACGCTGTTCATACCCACCGAGTTTGGCGAGCTGATCTACAGCGCGATCGAGGATTTCGACGCGGGCAATTACGAGGCATCCGGGGAGAGCTGGAAGAAAGTTATGGAGCTGGACGGCAACTATGACCTGGCATACATCGGCATCGGACGCTCCCTGCTGCGCCAGAAGAAATACGAGGAAGCGATGGATTATTTTGAGCTGAAGTACGATGAAGACAACTATTCCAGAGCATATAAGCAATACCGCAAAGAGTGGGTGGAGGAGCATATTGTTGTGATCGTCATCGTGATCCTGGCGGTGTTCCTGATCCCAATGTCCATTGGCAAAGTCAAGAGAATCAAGCATGAAATTGATATCGCGGATATCTTCAGGGCTTAGATAGATGGAGGTCGATATGATAAATGCATTGAACAAAGATAATTTTCACAAGTATGTAGACAGCATGCGTTTTGCGCTGTACTGCATCACGCATCCGCTGGACGGTTTCTGGGATCTCACCCACGAAAAGCGCGGGACTTATGCGGCGGCGAACACGATCCTGTTTCTGACTTTGCTCATAAGGGTCATGAAGCTGCGATACACCAGTTTCATCTTCATGACGGTGTACTGGGAGGGGATCAATATCTTCCTGTACATCGCCAGCGTGGCATTTCCGCTTGCCATGTTCGTGGTCGGAAACTGGGGGCTGACTACGCTGTTTGACGGTAAGGGACGGCTCGGTCAGGTGTATATGGCAAGCTGCTACGCGCTGACACCATATCCGCTGATTCAGTTCCCGCTGATGATTTTCAGCAACTTTGTCACGGTGGATGAGGCGGAGTTTTACATGGTAGTCAGTGCGCTCTCACTGCTGTGGGCGGCTATGCTGTTCATCGCCGCTATGGGACAGATCCATGAATTTGGCTTGGCGAAGAACCTGCTGTTTATGGTAGCAAGCCTGTTTGCAATGCTGGTGATTGTGTTTATCCTGCTGCTGTTCTTCAGCATGATTTCACAGGGCGTTGCGTACTTTATTTCCATGGGGAAGGAGATTATGTTCCGACTATAGTGAGGCGGGGACCGAGAGGGCATCTGCCGGGACGGAAGGATAGGAGTGACCATGAAGAAAGAAAAAACAGTAAAAGAAGCTGAAACGAAGGCGAAATTGGCGGGGAAGCTGAAAAGTATGGCTGTCCCTGTGATCATAACAGCTGTCATACTGGTGGCGATCTATGCGATCGTCAATTTCAAAGGTACAACAGAACAGTCAGAAGGGATGACGATCTACAGCTATGACGGGGCTGAGGAGCCGGTCATACTCGAGAACGATAAGCTCAAGCTTACCATGGATCCCCTGACGACCCAGTTCACGCTGGAGGTGAAGGAGACAGGGAAGGTGTGGTATTCCAACCCTCCCGAAGCGGAGTCAGATCCTGTGGCTGTCGCGTCATACAAGGGAAGGCTCCAGTCTACGCTGCTCATGACCTACAGTATCGCTACCGGTCTGCAGACGACATATGACAGTTTCACCTACGGTGTCTCAAACGGAATGTACGAGATCGAGCAGGGTGATGATTACATCAAAGTCAACTATTCCCTTGGCAACGTGGAGAAGGAGTACATGATCCCTCCTGTCTGCACGGTGGCAAGCATGGAACAGTGGTTTGACAAGATGGAGACGAACGACTCCAGCTTTATCAAGCGCTATTACAAGAAATATGATATCAAGAAACTTGGAAAGGATGATGACAAGGACGCGCTCCTTGCATCCTATCCGTCTCTGGCGGATGAGCCGCTGTACGTGCTGAGAGACACGGCAAAGGGTGCTGCTACCCAGAAACTGGAGCAGATCTTTGAGAAAGCGGGATATACGGCGGATGATCTGGCGGCAGATAAGCAGCTGAATGCCCAGCTTTCCAGTAAGGATACGTTTGTGTTCGACGTCAGCATCATCTACAGGCTGGACGGCGGGGACATGGTAGTGGAGATGCCGCTGAGCGAGCTGGAATACAGCGAGGCGACGCCGATCTACACGCTCGTACCTCTTCCGTACTTTGGCGCGGGCGGTCCCGAGGATGAAGGCTATCTGATGGTGCCCGAGGGCGGCGGTGCACTGATCAACTTTAACAACAACAAGTTCTCGCAGGCATCTTACTACGCGAACCTTTACGGCTGGGATATGGCGCTGTCGAGGGAAGCGGTAGTGCATGACACAAGGGCATACTTCAATGTGTTCGGTATTGCCAACGGCGATGATTCCTTTATCTGCATGCTGGAGGAGGGCGCTCCGTATGTCTCTGTGCAGGCGGATATCAACGGACACGGCAGCAGCTACAACTTTGTGAACTCGAGCTATATGATCAGCCCGTCCGAACTTTATCAGGTGGGTGACTTGAACAGCCAGAACGTCTATAAGTTCCTGGAGACGCTGCCGGACGAGACGATGACACAGCGGTATCGCTTTGTGAACAGCAACAGCTATGTGGACATGGCAAAGACGTATCAGGGTTATCTGAAAGACAATTATGGGGAGTATTTCGCAGAGAATGAGGACGAGGGAACGCCTGTGGCACTCGAGATCGTGGGAGCTGTGGATAAGGTGAGACAGATCCTGGGCGTACCTGTTTCGAAGCCGTGGAAGCTGACGAAGTACAGCGAGGCGGAGGAGATGATCCGCCAGCTGGTATCGGAGGGCATGAGTAATATATCGGTAAAATACACAGGCTGGTGTAACGGTGGCGTCAATCAGAAGATCCTGCGTAAGGCGAAGACGATCGGTGCACTGGGCAGCAGGAAAGATCTGGAGTCCCTGAGTGCCGCGGCGCAGGAGCTGGACGTAGATCTCTACCTGGAGGGTGTGACGCATTACGAGTATGACAGCGGACTGCTGGATGGATTCTTTACATTCACGGATGCGGCAAGGTTCCTGTCGAAGGAGAATGCCGAGCTGTTTGTCTACAGTGACATCACGTACTCCGCAAGGGAGGGGATCGACAGCTATTATCTGCTCCATCCGAGTCTGATCGAGGAAAATGTGCAGGTTCTCAAGGAGGCGACAGACCGATACAAAGCGAACGTGGCATTCCGCGATATGGGAAAGGATCTCTCTTCTGACTACTATCTGAAGAACATGGTGAGCAGGCAGCAGGCGATGGATTCCCATGCGCAGATGCTCAAGGAGATCGATGACGGCGGCAAGAAGGTAATGATCAATATGGGCAATGATTATGCCCTTCCCTATGCGGATATGGTGACAAACATGGATCTGTCAGGCAGCGGGTACACCATCATTGACGAGGAGATTCCTTTTTATCAGCTCGCGATACACGGTTTTGTGGATTATGTCGGATCACCGTTAAATGTCTGCGGCAACGAGCAAAAGGAACTTCTGGAGTCTGCGGAGTACGGTGCAGGGCTTTCCTTCTCACTGATGCGCGAGACGGCGTTCGCACTGCAGAAGACGCTCTACACCGAGTATTATGCATCTGATTTTGCAACAGTACACGACAGGATGATGGAGATCTACAACAGATACAACAGCGAGTTGGGGCATGTGTTTGGTCAGCAGATGACGGGACATGAAAAGCTGGATGACAAACTTTCCTGCACTGTATACGAGGACGGCACAAAGGTCTATGTCAATTATGACTTTGCAGATGCAGTGACGCCGGATGGCGTGGAGGTTCCAGCCAGAGATTACGTGGTAGTACGTTGATGCCGGTTCCGCCTTGGACCAGGTCTTGGGCGGAACGTGACATAAAATGCTTTTAGAAAGGAATATGGTTATGAAAAGACAGAAAACTAAGTTGGCAGGCCTTCAGAAACGGAAAGCCATCTCGGGGTACCTGTTCATCTCTCCGTTTATAATCGGTTTTTTAGCCTTCATGATACAACCGCTGATCCAGTCCCTGCACATGAGTTTCAGCGACGTGCAGCTGGGAGCGGGGGAGTTCAAAACAGTTTGGAAAGGGCTGGACAATTACAATTATGCTTTCCGGGTGGATGCCAACTTTGTCAGGCTTCTCACGGAGGAGCTTTCCAGAATGGCGATCTATTCCGTGGCGATCATGGTATTCAGTTTCTTTGTGGCTCTGGTGCTGAACCAGAAATTTAAGGGCAGGGCGCTGGTTCGTTCCGTGTTCTTCCTGCCTGTGATCCTGGCGTCCGGCGTGATGCTCAAGCTGGATTCCGACAACGCCCTGATGGCGGCTGTCGCACAGACTGTGGAGATGAACGCGCAGGGCACGACGGGCATCTCGGATGCGCTCCAGGAGATCCTCAGGACTACCGGTGTGGGCGTGATGGCATTTGAGAAGTTGTTTGAGGTCATTGACAACATCTACGATGTGGCGATCTCATCGGGTATCCAGATCATTATCTTCCTGTCGGGACTGCAGACCATCTCGGTCAGTATGTACGAGGCTGCGGACATCGAGGGCTGTACCAAGTGGGAGAGTCTCTGGAAAATCACCTTCCCCATGGTCAGTTCCCTTTTCCTTGTGAACTGGATCTACACGGTGGTGGACTTCTGCATGAGATCGGACAATGAAGTCATTGAAAAGATCACGACATATATGAATGTAAACCTGAATTATGGGCTGGCATCCGCTATGTCATGGACATATTTCGTGCTGGTCATGGCGATCATCGGAGTGAGTTCACTCATCATCTCGAAGGGGGTTTACTACTATGAGTAAGTTAAAGACTGCAAAAAATAGAGATTTCTGGGAGCGGAACAGAAAATCCGGCGGCTATCTCCTGCGCAGGACCGTGATGGGATACGGTGTCAGCATATGCCGGGCGATATTGCTTTTCGGGTTGTGTTTCCTGATCCTGCAGCCCTTGTTGAACAAGATCTCGGTGAGCTTTATGACCGAGGGAGACCTGTATGATCCCATCGTTATCTCCATCCCGCTGAATTTTACCACGGAGAATTATCGTCTGGCGGCAGGACTTATGGAGTACGGAAAGAGTTTGTTCAATTCGCTTGCGATCGCGCTGACAGTCTCGATCGTGCAGGTGTCGATGTGTACACTGGTGGGGTACGGTTTCGCGCGTTTCCAGTTCCCGCTGAAACGGTTCTGGTTCGCCTGTGTGATGGTCATGATCCTGATCCCGCCCCAGGTGATCTCCACTTCACTGCATCTGCACTTCCGGTATTTTGATGTGCTGGGTATTTTCGAGATGGTGACGGGTGCTCCCGTGAACCTGCGCGGTTCCGTGCTGCCCTATTACATGATGTCATTTGGCTGTATGGGGTTGAAGAACGGACTTTATATCTATATGATCCGGCAGTTCTTCCGCAATATTCCAAAGGAGATGGAGGAGGCTGCCTACGTGGACGGCTGCGGCACGCTCAAGACTTTTGTCAGCATCATGCTGCCGGACGCGAAGCCGATCCTCACGTCCTGCTTCCTGTTCTCGTTCGTATGGCAGTGGACAGACGGTTTTTATTCCAGCATGTTCTTAGGCCAGATAAGCCTTCTCAGCATCAAACTCAAGCAGCTGCCGGACACATTCGGCGGTTACATGGCGAGGATCACCGGCTCATCAAGTTCGGCGGGTGTTTCCGTCCCCTACACGAACTGTATGCTGGCAACAGGTACCCTGATGGTGATCGTGCCGCTGATCGTGCTGTATCTGTACGCACAGAAAGGCTTTGTGGAGAGTCTGAGCAGCACAGGTATCAAGATGTAATGGTTATGGTATAAGTTTCTGCTGTCTGCTCTGCTCTGGGATGCGGGCAGGCGGAAGTTTATATAAAAGAAACAACGCATGGTCAGGAACCCGTGCGCAAGTATGTGCCTGTACCTATAATAGCAGGTGCAGCAAGAATGGAGGATAATATGAAAAGAAAAATGTTAAACAGATTGATGGCGGCTTCTATTGCTGCTATAATGACGGTCAGCATGACTGGCTGTGGAGGTAATGCAGATCAGCCTGCAAGCAGCGGAGATCAGACCAGCGGGGACACACAGGCAAATGCCGGGGGACAGACTGGCGGCGAGACGAAGACGGATGAGGCGGAGCCTGCAGGCAGCGAGGCACAGACTGAGACGACAGGGGAGGATGAAGATCTGACACCCGAAGTGCGGATTGATCCCAATACAGGCGAGCCGTTTGACCTGGGCGGTATGGAGATCATCATTGCTGACTGGTGGACAGGTGAGCCGGAGGATCCCAAGACAGACTTTCAGGCAGCACAGAGAGAGTACCGCGAGTGGGTTCAGGAGACATATAACTTCAAAATGGTTCAGAAGAATTACGCTGGCTGGGGCTGGGGTGAAGGCTCGATCGGAGAGGCGTTTGTGCAGGCGGCTACCTCAGGAAGCGATGAAAATATCATTTACGTGCTGACAAACTCCGCGGCTACAGCGGCAGATGTAAGCCAGGGATTGATGTATGATCTGACGAAGCTTGATGGCGATGTGATCGATCTCTCTGCCGAGAAGTGGCAGACGAACGGCGAGGTAAACAGCTGGAAGGTAGAAGATGCCGTATATTGCTTCTGTACGGGTCCTTCAGAGCCCAGAGGAGGTCTGTATTTTAACAAGACCGTCTTAAAGGATGCAGGTATCGACCCTGAGACGATCTACGATATGCAGCTCAATGGAGAGTGGACATGGGATGCATGGGTTGACATCATGAAGGAAGTACAGAGGGATACGGACAACGACGGACAGAATGATGTATTCGGATGTGTACAGAACAACGGCGGTATGGTATATATGTGCGTACGCTCTAACGGTGGTCAGCTTGTGACCAAGAACAGCGACGGTACATACACAATGACTGCTGACAGCGATGTAGTGAGAGAGGCGCTGCATTTTGCTATTGACACTGTTACAAACAACTATTTCCTGGATTATGGCAACGAGGAAGGAACGAACTGGGAAGACTACAAGAACCTCTTTATGAGCGGCAAGGCAGCTTTCATGTTTGACGAGGCATACTGCGCATATGAGGGCGGCTGGCTGACAGGTCAGAAGCCTGTGGAAGTAAACGGTGTGACACTGGATCAGAGCGTTGACTATGGATTCGTAATGTTCCCGAAGGGACCTAAGGGAGACAATGTGACGAACAAGAACAACAATCTTTTCTGCATGCCTGCTTCTTACAGCGATGAGAAGGCAAGACAGATCATGTTTGCCTATGACGTGTGGACTGAGGATGTTCCGGGTTATGAAGGCTACTATGAACTGCTGGATAACCTCTACGGCGGCATGAAGGATACACGTTCCGTGGACGAGACGATCGACATGATGACAACGAGGGGTGTTGATGACTGGCACTCAATCGTTCCGAACTTCAACCCGAATGATGATTTCCTGTGGAAGCTGGGTGTAGGCGAGGACGTTGATGCGATCTTAGAGCAGAACCTGCCAGCATGGCAGACAGCTGTCGATGAGTTTAACGCTTCCCTGAAGAAATGATCATGAAGTAAAATTCGCGGCAACGCTGTACCAGATCAAATAAATAGTGATTAACAGACATGGGGATGGTGTTTTCCGAGCGCCATCCCCTTTTTGGAAAGGATGAAAAGATGGAGGTTTGGTTTCATCTGCCGGGGCTGCGGCAGAATTTTCCGCTGAATATGATGCTGCTGTCAATGCTTGAGAAAAGGCCGCATTATTTCAGGGAAGGCGTGAAGATCGCGTCCTTTTTCGGGGAGTTTCCCATGTCGCTCTGGAATGGCGGCAGGCGCTCGCCAAACGACCAGTGTGACGCGGGGTATATACAGAGTGCGGTTAAAAGTATCAACGACAAGGGCGTGTCCGTGCGCTATACCTACACGAACATGTTCCTCGACGAGGAGGATCTGAGGGATCCATACTGCAATTTCTGCATGAAGACGGCGGATAACGGGAAGAACGAGGTTCTTGTCGTGTCACCGCTCCTGGAGGAATATGTGCGCAGGAACTATCCGGGCTTCAAGATCAACAGCTCTACCTGCAAGGAGATCCGCGATATCGACGAGGTGAATGAGGAACTGAAAAAAGACTACCACCTCGTGGTGCTGGATTACAATTTCAACAACCGCTTTGACGAGCTGGAAAGGATCCAGGACAAAGGGCGATGCGAGATCCTTGTGAATGCGGTGTGTCAGCCGGACTGTCCAAGGCGGGGCAGGCACTACGAGAACGAGGCGAAGAACCAGCGCATCATGCTCGAAAACCGCACACGCACTCCCGACAGGCAGATCCCTCTGGAACCCTGGCACTGCGACTACGGGGAGCACAATGAGTTTGCCACGATACAGAGTTACTGCACTTACGTGTCGCCCGAGGATATCTGGGAGAAATACGTGCCGATGGGTTTTACCAATTTCAAGCTGGAAGGAAGGACGGCGAACCTCTTTTATATCATGGAGGTTTACTGCCACTATCTGATACGCCCCGAGTACCGTGTGGACGCCGCGACCACGCTGCTCAACAGCATGGCGGCGAGCAGGCTGATCACGGTGGGAAGGCCAAAGCCCTCCAAATGGCAGCAGCGGCGGGAAGGGAGATTTGACAATGGCTGAGAGAGAGGTTTTCTGGCATCTGCCGGGATTTTGTTACTACAGGCAGTTAAATTGTGCGGTGATCACGCTGATGGAGCAGTACCCGGAATGTTTCCGTGAGGGGTACAGGATCGGATCCGTCTACGGGACTTTCCCGGGCGCTATCTGGAACGGCGGGCGTGTGGTCATGGGGATCGCCGGGAAGAGGGATATCGAGGCGACCCTGAAACTCTATAACAGCAAGGGCGTGCCGGTGCGGTTCACGTGGACGAACGCTGTCCTGGAGGAAAAGCATGTCCAGGATACCTACTGCAACCTCATCATGCGGCTTGCGGATAACGGCATGAACCAGGTGCTTGTCAACACTTCGGTGCTGGAGGACTATATCCGGCGCGAGTGGCCGCGGTTTCCGTTGATCTCATCCACCACAAAGAGGATCGTGCAGACGGAAGGGGTGCTCAGGGAGCTGGAGCGGGGGTATCATCTGGTCGTCCTGGACTATGATCTGAATCACAATGAAAGCGCGCTAAAGGAGTTAGAGCCCCATGCGGGGCGCATAGAACTGCTGGTGAACGAGGTGTGCACACCGGGCTGCCAGCGGCGTGCGGAGCATTATGCACAGCAGTCAAGGGCGCAGCTTGAGTTCGATGTGAAGGATGTCTTTCAATGTCCCAACGCCAATCCCAACAAGACTTTCGCGGAGTGCACAAAGCGCCCGGCGTTCATATCCAATGATGAGATCGGAAGTTATATTGAGAGAGGATTTGTGAATTTTAAGATCGCTGGCAGGGGTATGCCCTATCAGTATGTGCTGGACGCGTATCTGTATTTCCTTGTGAGGGAGGAGAAACAAAAGTTTATGCGCGAAAAGATCGGTCAATTTGTGGCGGATGCCGCAAAGAAGACGGAGGGAAGAAAATGAGGAAGAGAGTGGTTTTGCTGACAGTGCTGCTGGCGGGGGTGCTCCTGTCTGGCTGCGGGCAGACGGCGGCGCAGACACCTGTACAGACGGCGGAAACGGAAGTAGAGGAATTGGACAATAAGTTGAATAATGGATTAAATAATGAGTTGGAGACAGAAACAGTGGCACAGGCGCAGGAACCAGTCGTCGAACAGAAGGATGACGGTGTGCGCTGGCAGGACTTTGTGGCGGATATGGGCATGGGCTGGAATCTGGGAAATACTTTTGACGCGATCGATTGCAGCGGGCTTTCCGACGAACTTGACTATGAGGGCGCATGGTTGCCCGGCAGTACCAGGACGACGAGGGAGATGATCGGTCTGGTGAAAGAGCAGGGGTTCCGCACGGTCAGGATCCCGGTGTCATGGCACAACCATGTCGACATCACGGCGGACGAAGACGGAAAAACGGTCTATACCATCAGTGATGCATGGATGGGCAGGGTGCGGGAAGTCGTGGATTACTGCTATGATGAGGGGCTCTATGTCGTCATCAACATCCATCACGACGACAACAAGGACAAGCGCTTTATCTATCCGACAGCGGAGTGTCAGGAGCAGTCGATCAACTATATCACGCAGATCTGGACGCAGGTGGCAGAGGAGTTTGCAGCGTATGACCTTCATCTGATCTTTGAGGTGGTCAACGAGGTGCGTCTCTCAGGCACGGACGATGAGTGGACGCCGGACACGCTCAATTCGCAGGAGGCGCAGCGCATCATCAACACGTACTCCCAGGCAGGCGTCGACGCGATCCGCGCGGTGGACAGCGGATATAACGCCTCGCGTTTCATCATGTGTACAGGTTACGCCGGGAATCTGTATTCCTACAAAAACCAGGTGCTTCCGACAGACAAGGGCGGTTATCCCAACCGGATCATGGTGTCGACGCACCCCTACTCCCCCTACTTTTTCTGCATGGATGTGTCGGAGAACGGCAGGAGCGTGTTTGACGAGCAGGTGCAGAGCGACGTGCGGGAAGTGTTCCGCGTGATCAACCAGCAGTGGACATCAAAGGATGTGCCGGTCGTCATCAGCGAGTGGGGCACGATCCTGAAGGCGGACAACGAGGAGTCGCGCAGGGAGCACGCGTCATACTATGTCAGTCAGGCGGTCACGGCATGCAAGGACTCGGCGGGCGAGACGGTGCAGATCCCGTGCATCCTGTGGGACAACGGCAGCATCGCGGATGTGACGAAGGGGGAGACCTTCGGCTATCTCGACAGGCAGAATGTGACTTGGTTTGACCAGGGGTACGTGGATGCGGTCATAGATGCCTGCAGCGGAGATTCATAAGGACAGGGCAGGCGAGCCGGGTGCTGCTGACAGGACTGGCTGGGTGCCATGGAAGGGAAAACAGATTTGGAAAGGAATGGTGCGAATATGAGTAAAACAGTGAAGCAGGCGTTGAATCCATACCTGCCCCCGTGGGAGTACATACCGGACGGTGAGCCGTATGTGTTCGGGGACAGGGTGTATGTCTACGGCTCGCATGACTATTATAACGGGTATGTGTTCTGTATGGGGGACTATGTGTGCTGGTCGGCGCCGGTGGATGATCTGGGCAGCTGGCGCTATGAGGGCGTGATCTACCCAAAGGACGCCGATCCGCTGAACAGGGACGGGAAAATGTGTCTGTATGCGCCCGATATCACGGTAGGTCCGGACGGCAGATATTATCTGTATTATGTGCTCGATAAGGTCAGTGTCGTGTCGGTCGCGGTCTGCGACACGCCGGCGGGGAAGTTTGAATTTTACGGTTATGTACACTACGACGATAACACCCGCCTCGGTGAGCGGGAAGGCGACGAGCCCCAGTTTGATCCAGGGGTGCTGACGCTGGGCGGCAGCACCTATCTGTACACCGGGTTCTGCCCGCGCGGAGACCGCGCGAGGAGCGGCGCCATGGTGACGGTGCTCGATGCGGATATGCTCACGGTCACAGAGGCGCCGCGCATCATTGTTCCTGGCTGTGAGTACAGCGAGGGGACGGGATATGAAGGACATGAGTACTTTGAGGCGGCATCGATCCGCGTGGTGGGGGAAAAATATTATTTTATCTACTCGTCCATCGTGATGCATGAGCTGTGCTACGCGGTCAGCGACAAGCCTGACGGGGGATTTGTCTATGGGGGTGTCATCGTCAGCAACTGCGATCTGCACATAGACAGCTACAAGCCGGCCGACCGTCCGATGGCATACGGTGCGAATAACCATGGCAGTATGGTGGAGATCGGCGGATCATGGTATATTTTCTACCACCGTCACACGAATGGTACATGGTACAGCCGTCAGGGCTGTGCGGAGAAGATCGAGATGCTTTCTGACGGAACGATCGTGCAGGCGGAGATGACCTCCTGCGGATTGAATGGCGGACCGCTTGTGGGCGAGGGCGAGTACGGGGCATATCTTGCCTGCAATCTGTTTACGGATACGGTTTCCGTCTATGTCGGGGACGACCGTTTCCCGAAGATCATGCAGGACGGGCGCGACGGCGACGAGAATCCGGGCTATATCGGCAATATGAGGGATACCGCGACGGCAGGGTTCAAGTATTTCGACTGCAGGCATGTGACGGCGGTATCGATCAGGACACGCGGCTATGCGGAGGGCTGTTTTGAGGTCCGGACGAAGTGGGACGGGGAGGTGCTCGCGCGCATTCCGATCCACAACACCAATGTCTGGGAGGAGTACAGCGCGCCGATCGCGCTCGATGACGGTGTGCATGCGCTCTACCTCACTTACAGGGGCGGCGGAAATGCATCGCTGCTGTCTTTTGCGCTGAAAACAGGGACGGAGGATAAAATGCAATGAAAAGTACAGGAGTGTTTCAGACGATCAAGAGCAAGATACTGCTGATGGGGATCTTTTCAATTCTGGTGGCAGTCTGTATCGGTGTGCTGGGGATCAACTCGCTGAACAGGAACAGCAGCAACAGCGAGATCGGTTCGATCGTCAATGAGATTGACGTGCTGCAGGCGAAAAACCTTGCACTGGAGGCGCAGTACCAATACTATATCGATCAGAAGTATCTGGACAATATTCTGGGCAACCTGTCCCAGATGCTCTCCAACGTGGAAGTGCTGCAGGGTATGACAGGTGCGGCATACAAAGAAAAGATCGGAAAAATGCTGGATGAACTGACAAGGATCCGGGACAATTACAGCCAGATCAGCGAGATGAGCAGCACAAGGGGATTTGACGGCGCAAGCGGACTGTACGGGCAGTACATGGAAGCGAACAGCGCGCTGTCGGAGAGCTTTTCTGTGCTGGTGGATAAGCCTGAATGGCTGGAGATCAAGTGGAGCGATGCCAACATGTGGGCGAGCGGTGAGCGCGTGGAGATCGATGGCAAAGAGTATGTGAAGCTTGTCTACTCCGGGCCTGTGCCGCACGGTGTGAGGAGGAATGCACTGATCTTCCGTATCGGGGGGACACTCACATACCATAACAACTGTTACATTACGGATATTCGCTTTACCAAAGGTGCGGACCAGGCGGAGATCGACCTGAACGCAGTCGATTCGGTGACAGGTTCCAATGTCGCCTACGTGGACAGCGAAGTCCTCACGTTCGACGGCAGGCCGGCGATCCGCGTAGGCTGTAACTTCAACGCTTCCGGTGACAGCTGGGAGGAGTTTGCAGTGCAGATCCCCGTCAGCGAGTACGATCCGCAGAATTATTCCACGATAGAGTACACGCTCTATCTGGAGCCGACAGACATGACGTTTGACTACAAGTACGGTGGTGCCTACTCGGGTGCGTATGGCTTTAGCGGAAGCCTTGAGCAGCTTGACAACAAGGTGGGCGCATACAGCAAGCTGGTGGTTGAGGGAAAGGATGTGACCGAGAGCTACACCGAGATCGAGCAGCTGGTCGCGGAGATGGAGACAAACATTCCGCTGTATACGACGGACAGCGGTCTTGCCGGGGATTCCGAAGCGAAACTTGGCGCCAAGAAGGAGATCCTCGCACAGATGAAGGTGCTCGACGACAAGATTCTCGCATTGAAGGCGGAAAATGCGACGCTGAATGCGGATCTCACGTCCCTGTGCGAGGTGATCAAGGACATGGCATCTAAGGATATGGCACAGATCAAATCGACGGTGGGGAAACTGAGTGTGATCGTGCTGATCGTGGCGTCGATGATCCTTGTCGGCATGACAGTCCTGATCGGTACAGGCATTGACAGGAGTGTGACGAATTTTAAGAAGGCACTGGACAAGATAGCCCAGGGAAGCATCTCCGTCAGGATCAAGGCGGACGGCAGGGATGAATTTTCGCAGTTTGGCAGGAATCTGAACGGATTTCTGGACAAACTCGAGGACAGCATCAGAAAACTGCAGGGGATATCGACCAACCTTGCGGAGGTAGGTGGCGAGCTGGAGAGCAAGGCGAACAGGACGAAGGGCGCATCGGAGGTGGTGAGCACTGCCTTTGAGGAGATCGCGAGGGGGAGCGGCTGTACAGGCGGCAATCTTGAATTGATGCCATAGGAATTTGGGTGCTCGCAGGCGAAAGTATTGAAGAATGGCTTAAAATCAAGGGTTTTAAGGTTTGGTGGGGTTCATCACGGTGGGTGGTGGACCCCTATTTTTGTGTTTTTTAACGCCGCTGATAGGATGGCGATAGGGGCAAAAATCGTACTATCAGGCAAAAGCATACTTTCACGCAAAAGTCAGGGATTTCCGTGATAGTATAAAGCGGAAAGGTAAAAGGGTGTAGGGTATTGTCGGTT
>VSNO01000071.1 GCA_009774375.1 Lachnospiraceae bacterium | reverse complement strand
CACCTGTCATACCCATAGATAAATTTTCCATAGTTATATTATCAATGTTTTCCTCCATAATGTCAACCGATATTTTTTTTAAATTGCTAAAAAATGGTCTGTTTTTTTCAGCATTTTCTACAAAAGGCGCTATCGTCATCAAACCTTTTACACAAATATTGGGTAATTTTGCAATATCCTGCACAAGTTGTTTCACTTCTTCGCATGTTGTTCCAAACTTTGTCTCCTCGTTTGCCACATTGACTTCCACCAGGATATTCACACATACGTTCTTTTTTACAGCTTCTTTACTGATCTCCTCCGCCAGCCGGAGGGAATCCACACTGTGGATCAGATAGACTTTGTCCACGATATACTTGACCTTGTTTCTCTGAAGATGTCCGATCATATGCCATCGGATGTCCCTGGGCATCTCCTCGTACTTGTCGAGAAGCTCCTGGACCTTATTTTCACCGAAATCCCGGCATCCATATTCATATGCCTCCCTGAGCATCTCCACCGGTTTTGTCTTGCTGACTGCGATCAGCGTCACATCCTCTGGATCCCGCCCGGCTTTTTGGCACTCCGCGGCGATACGATCCTCCACTGCTTTTATATTTTCCTGTATCGTTCCTTCTCTCATCCTTCTACCCCGCTCAATTATATGTGAAATCATTGTTGCTCACGCTTGTCGCATCCAGGACGATCCGGTCATATACTGTAAGACCGTACTGGGTGTTCGAACTGACGATCGAATATTCATCATTGTATGCCAGGACTGTGATCTGCTTGAAATCCGCATATCCTTTGTTCATGTTGTAGACGCCAGTTAGTACGCCCGTCTGGCTGACTGCCATTTTGTCCGTGGAATCCATCTTGCAGATATAATCTCCGATCTCCAGCTCGCTGCTGTCTATATAAAACTTTTCCTCGTCCGAACTGTAAACGTTCGTCTCGATAAACTCGTTGACCAGATTGCCGTTTTCATCAGCCTTCTCCTTCAGGACTCCATAATTTCCGTTCGGTCCGCCCTTCGTCATATAATCTGCCGGGATGATAAAAAATTCTTTCTCTGCGATCGCAGAGTTTGGGATCTTCAGCCCCTGTCTGTCAGTCACGACGAGCTCGATATCCACATAGCGGTCCGTGCAGAACGAGACACAGGAATTATTAAAGATCAGTTCTGCGTATATTCCGTCCGAAAGGCGGTGGATGACGACCTGCCCCCAGGAATTCTCCTGTGTCTTGATAAACTTGATCTCGACATATTCTGCTTCCTCCATTTCTGCAGCCCTGTCCTCGTCCACCGGAATGATCAGGGACCAGTTTTCATCTGTTATGATCTTTCCGACTGTCGCGTTCTTTTCGATCAGATCATTGTTGTTCACCCTGCTCTTTTCGTATTCCGACTGGTCAAAGAGTTCAAGTGTGATCTGATCCGGTGTCAATGTCTCATAGCCATCTGTGCTGTATACCACATACCCTGTTTTACCTGCCGTGCACAGGGACACCATCCCCCCCAGACTCGACTGATTCAGTGTCTCCAGGTTTTCATACATGTTGACGTTCACCAGCTTCATCACAGAGCCTTCGAGACTGTATTTGAAATCATAGACACTGTTAAAATTCCTGCTGTCAAACCCCCTGTCATACTGTATCACTTCCGAACGGAACTCTGCAAGTTCCTCATCCGTGTAGGAAGCTTCCCCTGTGCCTCCGGTCTCCAGCAGAGAAGCCAGCTTCCCGCTCTCATCGACAGAGTATACGGTATCCCTCGAAGACACGCGCTCCCCCTCCCTGATAAAATAATTGATATAACCAGTATAAGGGGACCTTAAAAGCTCTTCCTGGCGGATCGCAATGCCCGTATATGTTTTTGATACAGACAGCGATCCCATCTGGATCTCATACCCCTGAATCGGTTCCATCTTCAGATATGAGATGATGACAGCAATGATATAAACAGTCATTGCGCCAAAGATCGAAAGCTCGATCCGATTCATGGTCCTGCCGGATTTATTTAGTTGTTTGCTATGTGCCTGACGATTCTGGGATGCCACTAAGATAATTCTCCTTATAAAAAAGCCCCGGTATCACCTCCCGAGGCTTCCTATATATACGGATCTGCTTCTCTGCAGATCCTAAGCTGTATCAAAAAACTACAGAGCCACAACTACCTTTGATCGCATACTCTCCGGCAGTTCTGCCTCATCCAGCGAAATGCTTGCTATCACCTTAAATCCATATGTATCGCTAATGGAATCCAGTTTGTTGATCACTTCTTCTACCTGATCAGTGCCCTTAATGCAGGAGATATTCAGAAAACCATCAAAATATATCTGCTCAAGATCATGATCCTGGGAAACGATGCCGCGAATGAAGCCAACAAATTCGTCTGCATTGGCAACCCCATAATCTCTCACATTGATCAGCCTTACTTTGTTATTCAGTTCATACATGTGATCATTGCCTTTGTCAAGATATACAATGTTACCCGATGCCGTGGACACTTCTTTGTTGACCATATCCAGAATAATCTTTGTCTTGCCCTTTCCCTTTTTTCCAACAATCAGCTGCACCATAAGCAATACCTCCTAAAAATCATATCTTTAATGTAATGAAATAAAATGTAAATAAATCCACTAACCTAATTATAGTTGAATCCTTCACAAAAAACAACTCAAACTTACAATATTCTAAAAAAATGTATTATTGTTGGTTACTGTTCACACAAAACCGGGCATTTACTGCTAAATCTATACGAAAACGCATCGTCTGCGGGAAAGATCATGTTATCTCACTCAGCAGGTCTGTCATTTCCGCATACATCGTAGTTCTGTCGCTTGACTGCAGGATAATGGCAATAAACGGTTTTCCGGAACTATTGTTTGCAAATATGATCAGACAGTTTCCAGCGGCATTTGTCGTGCCGGTCTTTCCGCCGAGCACAGTCACATTGTCAGGTGTGGGGATCTCCCCTTTGATATAGGCATTGGAGTTTGCCACGTCAATACTCTTGTCCCCGCCATTGGCATCATGGTACACGGAAGTGTATGTCGACTTCTGGATGATCTCCATGATCTTGTTATTGTTTAGCGCCTCATTACAGATCAGATACAGATCATATGCAGTCGTATAGTGATCGGGATCCGTCAGTCCATGCGGGTTGACAAAATTGCTGTTCGTCGCCCCAAGACTGTTTGCAGTCTCGTTCATCAGCTTCGCAAATTCCTCAACACTCCCGCTCACATGCTCCGCGATCATGACCGCCACGTCGTTTGACGACTTCAGCAGCAGTGCGTGGAGCGCCTGGTCCAACGTCATGGTGTCACCCGCTGCAAGTCCGAGTTTTACAGCACCCGATTCGCTGATGTATACATTTTCCGTCGCTGTGAGTACATCATCCGGGTTGGCATACTTCAGGGCACACAATGCTGTCAGGACTTTGGTGAGACTCGCCGGATTTAACTTGTCATGTACATTCTTTGCATAGATGACTTTTCCTGAGGAGATGTCAAACAATCCGGCAGCTGTCGCCTGGGACATATCTACATCCGTACCTGCAGAGACATCAGCGGCCGTGACGCACAGACCGGATGCAAAAGCTTCCATCGTCTTCCCCTTCGTATGGGATGCAACCGAGAAGCTTGTATTGTTCCTGTTTCTGTCATATGCAAAAGTATATTCCTTTGCTCCACAGCCTGTAAGATCCGCCGTGAGAACAAAGGAAATCAATATGATACATAATGCCTTACCCACTTTATTTGTACATTTCACGCCAGTCCAAATCTCCTCTGTCAAGTGACCTGATCAACAATTCTGCTGTTGCAAGGTTTGTAGCCAATGGTATATTGTGAATATCACAAAGCTTTACAGCATTGTTCACGTCCGGTTCATGGGATTTTGAATTCAAGGGATCCCTCAGAAAAATAACGAGGTCTATCTGATTGTGTTCAATCTGTGCACAGATCTGCTGCTCTCCGCCCAGATGTCCCGCCAGATATTTATGAATATTAAGGTTCGTTACCTCCTCAATCAGGCGGCCTGTCGTTCCTGTGGCGTACAATTCATTTTTGCTCAAAATACCCCTGTAAGCAATACAAAAATTCTGCATCAATTTCTTCTTTCCGTCATGCGCGATCAACGCAATATTCATAGTCTATGCACCTTCCTTTGTCAATTATTTGGCTAAAGATATTTTAAACCTTTTGCGGCTAAAAATCTATATTATTATCATTTAATTCAAAAAAATTTAACAATTCTAAGCATCTTTGTGCAACCTGACTAATTTTTAACCTAATTATTGTATTTTCTAACACACTGCAATCGTACATTTAGTACAAAACCCATACCGATATACAGACTGACCAGCGAGGTGAGCCCATAGCTCACGAAGGGAAGCGGTAGCCCTGTATTTGGAAAGAGACCTGTCGCAACTGCGATATTGACAAAGCTCTGGAAGCCAATCAGCGCTGCGATCCCGGAGGCTATGCAGGTGCCGGCCAGATCCTTTGCCTTTCTTGCGACGTTCAGACATTCTATCGTGATGAGGAACAACAGGATCACAACGATGCACCCGCCCACAAAACCAAGCTCCTCCCCGATGATCGTAAAGATAAAATCTGTCTCTGACTCGGATACAAAATTGCCGTTCTTGACAGAGATCGTCGTATTATTCAGCCCTTTCCCCCAGAGCTGTCCGGATCCGATCGCCATCATAGCATTTGTCTGCTGGTATGCGAGTGTCTTGGAATATTTTTCGGGCTCGAGCCATGCAAGGATACGCAGCTGCTGAAATTCATTGATAATCTGCTGGTCCGGCTGCAAGATCAATACAAAGAGGATCACTGCGGTCGGAACGGCAAGCGCCAGCACGCCAAATATCAGTTTGTAGCTCAATCCTCCCACATACCACACGATGCAGACGATCCCGGCAATGACGATCGTGGTCGACAGGTCTGGCTGGTCATATACCAGATACAGCGGCGGAATCAGCAGCACGAGCATCGTCATTATATTTTTCAGTGAATTCAGCTTCTCCCTGTGCTTCATGATATACTGGGAGTAAAATAATATCAGCATGATCTTCGTAAGCTCTGACGGCTGGAAGCGTATACCGCCGATCTCGAGCCAGCGCGTCGCGTGGTTGACTTCTGTCCCCAGGAATACTACCATGAGCAGAAAAACGATGTTCAGCCCATAGATCGCCCAATGAAAGCGCAGGAAAAAAGAATAGTCAAAAAACGACAGCACGATCATGATGAAAAAACCCATGACAAACCCCAGGATCTGCTTATTCTGGTTGTCAGCCTTGGCACTGCCAATAGCCAGTATTCCGATAACAGTGACAGCTATCAGCAGGATTATCAGTTTGAAATCATAGTCCCGCACTCTATATTTTTTAAGCATTTTCCCTTTCCCTGCTTTCTTTAATCAACTGCGAAGATCCAGTATGGGTATATTGGCATATAGAACGGGGGTTTTCTTCCCGTTTCTTGCAGAAGTACCTGTCTTTGCGATCTGAACCTCCATACTCGACGCATCAATCTGCATGTATTTTGATATCACCTGCGCGATATCGTTTTTGATCAGTTCCATCATTTCCGGAGAGCAGTTCACTCTGTCTGATATCAGTAAGATCTTCAGTCTGTCCTTCGCGATCTGACTGGATGTTTTTCTTTTAAATATTGAAAATAAACTCATGCCCGCTCCTCCTGTAGATTTTTTCTGAATAATCCTGAGAATCTTGACCAGATCGTAATATTCTTTCCAAAATCCTTAAAAGGAACCTCTTTTCCCTCCAGCCGCTTGCAGATATTGTAGAAAGCCTGCCCTGCAGCGGAGTTTTTGCCGACAAGCGGTTCTCCCTGATTGGTAGCGATCACGACATTCTCATCATCAGGTACCACGCCTAGGAGCGGAAGCCCCAGTATGTCGAGCACATCGTCGACAGTCATCATCTCCCCGCGGCGTATTAGATCCTGGCGCAGCCTGTTCAGGACCAGATCCACTTTCTTGATCTCATTGGCCTCAAGAAGTCCGATGATCCTGTCTGCATCCCTGATCGCCGAGACTTCCGGCGTGGTTACAACAATCGCGTGGTCAGCGCCGGCTATGGCATTCTGGAATCCCTGCTCGATCCCTGCCGGACAATCCAAGATTATGTAATCGAACTGCTCCCTCAGACTGTCGATCAGCTTGACCATCTGACCAGGCGTAATACTGTTTTTATCCCTTGTCTGTGCCGCGGGCATAAGAAACAGCCCCGCGTGCCTTTTGTCCTTGATCAGTGCCTGCTTTAACCGGCAGTTGCCCTCGATCACATCGACGAGATTATAGACGATGCGGTTCTCAAGCCCCATCACGACATCCAGATTTCTAAGTCCGATGTCAGCATCGATCAGAACAACGCTTTTTCCCAACTCTGCCAGACCTGTTCCTACGTTTGCAGATGTGGTGGTCTTACCCACACCGCCTTTTCCTGATGTAACGACAATTACTTCACTCATAGGAATTCCTCCATTACAAATAATGGTTCTCTGGACGCTGGTCACCACGGATCACAGGGTAAAGCTGTCCAGCAATTCTTTCGTAATAGATTCAACCTGCACTGCACCATTGTATGTGTATGCGATCTTTGGTACTGCCTGAGGATGTTTGTGAAATCCCCACCTTGACGTTTTCTGCTGCTGTCCGCTGTATACAAGGTCACCGATCTGAAGCATGCCGGGATTAAAGTCGAGAGCCACAACAAAATGGTTATTGCTGCCGCCGGCTCCTGCAAAGACATCGCCTCTCAGTGTACCGAGCACGACGACATCCTTGTTGGAATACACGCGGCTGCCCTCACAGACATCCCCCAGTATGATGATGCTGTGCTCGGTCTCTATGCTCGCCCCGTCGCGCAGTGTTCCCCTGTAAAACTGTCCGCTGTTCTCATCCTCCTGAAAGTTCAGATGGTTCTGTACTCCGAGAAACCTGAGATTTTTCTCCTCATCTTTTCCCATAAGGCATAGTATATTCAAACGCGAATTCTGCGTGATCGCATCCAGTATTTCCCGTTCCTGATCTTCGGTCAGCTCTCTCCCCTCCAAAGATATCGCCACAGACGCATTTTTGAAGAAACCATCCGCCTCCCTGAACTTTACTGCAATATTCTCCAGCAATTCTTCAAATGAGATCGAACCATCCATAATAACGGATATGCCATTCGGAAAACTTTTTAAAATAACTGAATTTTTCACATTTGCTCCTTTTTGTATTTTGGTGTTGATGCTAATCCTGTTGTGTCCTGCTGACAGTCTCTGGAATCTCTGCTGTACCTGTCAGAAGTTCTTCCTCCTCTGCCAGACCATAGTAATATTTATATACATCCCTCGCAGTCTGTGCTGCATAATCTGAGCTGTATCCGTATGCGATACGCACTGTTACTGATATCTCAGGATCTTCATAGGGTGCATAACTGAGAAAGACTGCATGGTTGGTGCGGTTCCGCCCTTCCTGCGCTGTACCGGTCTTGCCGGCGACATTTACTGCCAAATCCTTATAATATGCCTTCTTCTCCACCACTGTACGCATTCCGGAGTGAATGGCATCCCATATACTGCTGTCAATATCAATGGTATTTCTGACCTCCGGCGTATAATCCTCGATCAGATTCCCCTTCGAATCGGTCAGCTTGTCCAAAAGGCTTAATTTGTATACAGTGCCACTGTTCGCAACTGCTGTGAGATACCTTGAAAGCCCCACTGTCGTGTAGTTGTTTGAGCCTTGTCCGATCGTTGACGGAACAATGTATTCATCGGAAAATTTAGGTTCCGACTCGGTGATCTCGATGCCTGATTTTTCTGTAAGTCCGAACAGATCCGCATACTTCTCCAGCCTCGAAAGTCCGTATTCACTGTTATAGCCATCGCTGTCCTGGGCAAGCCGGTATCCCACTTCATAGTAGAAGACATTGCACGAGTTGGCGATCGCACTTGACAGGTTCATGGATCCGTGTCCTGCTGATGACCAGCATCTTGGGGGCGGTGTGATCTTGTCAAAGATACCGGTACAGGTGACTGTTTCATCCAGTGAGGAGATAACGCCCTCCTCCATGGCGGCAACGGCAGATACCATCTTGAAAGTCGAACCGGGTGCAGTCTGCTGCTGTGTGGCAGCGCTCCACTGCGGAACAGATAAGTCCGCCTGCAGTTTTGCAAAATATTCCGCGTCCACCCCGTTTGCCAGTCTATTGATATCATACCCGGGATAAGATACCAGTGCGAGCACCTCGCCTGTATTCACATCCGTCACGACACAGGAGCCCGTGCAGGGATCCAGTGCCAGCTGTGCCGGCGTGATCTGCAGTGTCCGTATCATCTCCAGCATAAAATTGTACGCGTTCGTCGAACCATTCTTCAGGGCTGTGATCTTATTCTCCTCGACACTGATCACGTCCTGCTCCCACAGAAGCATGCAGACCTGCCTGCCGGTGATCGTCTGGTCGCTGATCATATACTGGTACATTTTTTTGGAAAAGCGGATATTATCCTGCAGGTTCTCCACAATGTACTGTATCATGCTGTTTAACACTTCCGACGAATCAGAATACTGAGACTCCACAGAGAGCTTTGTGACATCGATCCAGTTCTGTGCGATCGCATAGTTCAGATATTCGTTCAGACTGATAACCTCTTCTGTCGTCCATGCAATGTAGGTCGGATCATCCCGGTCGATCGCCGAGCTGATCAGAACCCCCTGCTCTGTGAGCATGGTGACGATATAGCTCTCATAATTCATGAATTCTTTCGTCAGCTTATTGTATGGTGTCTTTGTTGTGGTCAGTTCCTCCTCGAGCGACGCAAGAACATTCGCCTGCTTCTCAAGAAATATCTGATGGACCTCACGCTCCGTATCATACGCGTTCTCATCCGTAAAATGGTCGATATCGATCACATTGTTGTCAAACAGGGCAAAATACACGTCGTCGATCGGAATGATGATATCCTGACGCGACGCCGACTTGAGCGGATCATAGTTGTAGACATTTCTGGTCTTAGAGACGATGATACCTGCAAGCTTCTGTTCTAATATATTGTAGATCGCTACCTGCAGATCCTTGTCCAGCGTCAGATACACGTCATTGCCTGCCTGCGCGTCGACAATATCCGTTATATCGACAACCTTGCCCAGGTTGTCCACATAGACTGTCTCCGAACCTTTTTTACCCTGCAGCTGCAGTTCCATGACCTGCTCGATGCCGCCCTTTCCGACTGTGTCATTCATCGTATAGCTGTCATCCTGCTCCGAGAGCGCCGCGAGCTCCTCTGATGAAATCTTTCCGGTATAGCCGAGGATATGGGAGAAATAATATGGATAGTTATATTTTCGGATCATGTCCTCCTCGATGGCAACGCCTTCCAGTTCAGAAGCATTTTCCATGATCACGGCAACCGTCTTTTGCGATACGTCAGAGGCAACCGTCGTCGGTATATATCTCTGAAAGCTGTACAGGTTCATCTGGTATCGGAGTGTTACCATCTGAAGGATCTCCTTCCTGGTATAGCCTTCCCCCAGGGAACAGACCCGCTTTCCATTGTTTCCTATATGATATGTGCCTATTCCAAAACGCTCAACGAGATAGTCTATGATCTCCTGCGGGGAAGCATTTTTCATATAATACTTGAATTTGGGGCTGTCCAATGTGCTGCAGCCATAGACGTCTGCCTTGAACCTGAGCAGTCTCGTCCCTTCGACAGTGAACTCGTAATCGTTGTTTTCATTCAATATAATATTAAAGTCACTGACAATACTGTCTCCGTTGTCCTCGATCATGTGGATCAGCTTAAAGAGCGTATCGTTCAATTTTTCATTTCTGGTGGAACCGGACTCATATACATCTTCTATCGTGACGGAATAGGCCAGCTCATTGTACGCAAGCAGGTCGCCGTTCCTGTCATAGATATTTCCTCTCGTTCCCTCTGTTATGCGCTCCCTCTGTATCATCAGACGAAAGTTATCCACATACGACTCTCCATTTACGATCTGCAGGTCAAACAGTCTGTATACCAATAATACTGCCATGCTGACAAATATGATGAACAGCAGCAGCAGTCTGGAAGTGAGCAGATTATACAGCCACTCACCAATCCTTTTAAACAACCTTATTGTCACCTCTTTCAACGTCATCTGCCGATCTGTTCAGCAGCAGGATACAAGGATATATGAACACTGTAACAAAGACCGTATATACGATCTCGGGTATTATGATATTTTTGAAATAAAAAATGAGATCAAATCTTCTCCTCAGAAGATACAGCAGCACATAACAGGTGAAGGAATAGGCAAAATCGCTCGCAAGTATCAGCACAAGCGGCAGCTTGATATCATCCTGATAAAAAATGCTGTGAAAAACACCATTCGCCGCCCCTATGTACAAGTAGACCAGCGCGTAAAATCCAAGAACATCCCCATAAAAGATGTCCATCAGCAGCCCGCATATGAAACCCACGATCATACCGTACTTCTTACCACGCATAAATCCGTATGAAACCGTGATGATGATCAATATATTAGGGGATATCCCTCCAAAGTTCAATGCCTGAAAAAGTGTTGTCTGCAAGACAAATCCACATAATATCACCAAAAACAATATAATATTTCTCTTCATGAATCTGCTAATCCTTAATCTGCTGCTTGGTCTTCAGGATGACGAGCACCTCCTCGAGATGTTCAAAATCAACTGCCGGTGTGATCTTTCCCGATTTTGTGATATTGTTGGCATCCTGGTCGATCTCACTGATATATCCGATCAGGATGCTCGGAAGATACTTGTCGCTGATATTGGAAGTGACGACCTTATCTCCGACTTCAACCCTGTTCTGCGAATCATTGAGCTGGCCGAAACCGATCACTCCGTCCTCCATAAGCTGCAGTGATCCCTGAACCACCAGATTGTCGGAGCTTGCAAGCACCATGCCGCTGACATTGGCGTTATCATTGATCACAGCATCCACCTTTGCCCAGTTCGGACCGATATCGACAATCCTGCCGACAAGCCCTCCCCCTGCGATCACGTTCATATCAATGGCCAGGCCATCATCTGTTCCTTTATTGATCGTAAAAGCATGAAACCAGTTTCCGCTGTCCCTCGCAATGATCCTGGCGCCCACTTTCTCGTAGCCGCTGTACTGCTCGTCCAATTTATACAATTCCCGAAGATAATTCAGCTCATACTTGTCCTGCTGGAGCTGGGTATTCTGGACAGTCAGCTCGTCGATCTGCTGTTTGAGCTCCTGGTTTTCCTGCAGGACGATCCTCAGCTCTCCGAGCTCGTCCATCCTGACAGAGATCCATGTGCCGACGCGGCTGACACCATTCTGAAAAGGGACCACGACATAGCCGACCAGCTTGTTCAGCGGTGATGCGGAATAGTCCGTAAAAAAAGTCACTGCCATGAGTGCCACGCAGATGCAGGTCAGGATCAGTAGCAGATATTTGCTTGGAATGGAGAACTTATCCCTTTTTCTCTTTATCACCGGACTCATGAATATTAGCGCCCCATTCCTTCAAGATAAGCTACTGATTTATAGTTATCGTCCTTGATGATCTTAGCCAGCCCGAGCGCGACGCCCGATACCGGATTTTCACTCACATTGACTTTGAGTCCTGTTCCCTTCGCGATCAGCTCCGCCAGATGCGCTACCTGTGAAGCGCCTCCGGTCAGATAGATCCCTCTGCGGAAGATATCTGCGGACAGTTCCGGCGGCGTCCTCTCCAGGATCACCCGGATATTGTCAATGATCACGTTAAAATTCTCAAACATGCTCTCGCTCACCAGATCTGTCGGGATCTCCTTCTCCATAGGAAGACCGGTCACGATATCCCGTCCATACACAACAGCTTTCCGCTGGTCGTCCTCGAGCTCGCGCAGATCGATCTTGACATTTTCAGCGGTTTTGCTGCCTACGATCAGGCTGAACTCCTTGCGGATCGCATTTTTGATCGATTCATCAAACTTCTGCCCGCCCACTTTGATCAGGCGGCTGAGCACGATGCCTCCCAGAGAGAGGATCGAGATCTCCGTCGTGTGAAATCCTACATTAACAACGAGGATCCCCTGTGCATTCTTGACATCGATATCCAGCCCCAGACCGTCGGCAACAGCCTTCTCGACGCGCAGGATCTTCTTTGCCTTGATGTTTGCATCCTTCACCAGATCAGAAAACGCCCTCTTCTCCACCTCAGTGATATCGGAAGGGACTGCGATATAAAACTCTGCAGGCTTCACCGCACCCTTGTTGCAGTCCAATATAAAGCTTTTGAGTATCTGCTGCATATTTTTAATATCCGCGATCACCCCATTGCAGAGCGGATATGAGATTTCGATATTGGATGGCGCCTTCTCGAACATTTCAAACGCGGAGTCACCATATGCAAATAAGTTTTTCTTATCCTCGATTGCAATCATGTTTTTCTCGACGATGACATTGTCATTGTGAGCATTGTAAATCTTGATCGTCCTGGTACCTAGATCGATACCAAATGCGTTGTTAGCCAACATAACAACTCCTTTCTGTTTCTCATAAAAGTCCTTTTTGTATAAAACTGGTATATCTGTTGTCCCCAATGATGATATGATCCAGCAACGGAATTTCAACTAAATCGGATACTTCCTTTATCTTCTGTGTCACCAGCACATCCTGTCTGCTGGGTGTCGGATCGCCGCTTGGGTGGTTGTGCAGGATTACAATATAGGACGCCTCGTTGCGCATCGCCTGAATGCAAATGTCTCTCGGTGAGATCAGTGTCATGTTGAAGGTGCCTGTTGACAATACAGACTCCTGCACGATATGCCGTCTGGCATCCAGGAGTACCAGCAGAAGCTGCTCAGTGTCCCTGTGGCGCATCTTCTCCATATAGTAGGCGGCCACTGTCTCCGGCTTGTCAAAGGTCAGATCCGGTTTCGCCTGCATGTTCGACGTCCGCTTTGCGATCTCGGCAATGCAGAGCAGCTGAACCGCTTTGACCTCCCCGATCCCGGGTATCTGCATCAGATCCCTGATGTTAAAGTGATACAGTCCCAACAACCCCATTCCTTTGCCTGCCATCCTCAGGACATCCCGTCCAAGCTCGATGGGCGTCTTCTCCTTCGTCCCGGTTCTGAGCATGATAGCAAGAAGCTCGGCATCCGAAAGACTCTCCGGCCCAAGCCTCATAAATTTGTCATAAGGCAGCTCATCCTTTGCATATAATTCTTTAAAAAGGCTCATGTATTGTACGCCTTGCTCTCCATTAAGTTATCTTACCACACTAAGTCAAGTCTGTACATAAAAAAGATTAGTTTTTTTTCGACATATTTCCTGTTTTGGAAAAATTTATCAAAATATTTATACTTTTTTCAAATCTGTACGATGCCTGCATCGACCACGCTCTGGAGTGTCTTCATGATGCCAAACTGCACGTGTTCAAAAGTAAGTCCGCCCTGAAAATACACGGCATACGGCAGTTTGATCGGACCGTCCGCACTCAGCTCGATCGAGGAGCCGGACACGAACGCCCCCGCCGCCATGATGACCGGGCTGTCGTATCCCGGCATATCCCACGGCTCCGGCGTCACGAAGCTGTCAACCGGCGCTGCCGCCTGTATGCCCTTGCAGAACGCGATCACACCCTCCGCCGATCCAAACTCGACCGCCTGTATGATATCATGCCTTGATTCCACACTGTCGGGGACGACCTTAAAACCGAGCTTCTCGTAGATATTTGCCGCGAAGACGGCGCCTTTCAGCGCGCCGGCTGTCACGGTCGGGGCAAGGAACAGACCATGGTAAAAGTCTCTTAATATGCCAAGCGACGCCCCCACCTCCTTGCCAAGTCCGGGGGAAGTAAGCCTGTACGCCGCATTCTCGACGCACTCTTTTTTCCCGGCGATATAGCCGCCGATCGGCGCAAGCCCGCCTCCGGGGTTCTTGATCAGCGAACCGACGACCATGTCCGCCCCCGCGTCGGTGGGCTCGGTGCGTTCCACGAACTCTCCATAACAGTTATCCACCATACAGATGACGTCCGGCTTGATCTCTTTGATGAATGCGATCAGCTCTCCGATCTTTTTTACAGAGAGCGTCGGCCTTGTCTGATATCCCTTGGAGCGCTGGATCGTGACAAGCTTTGTCTTTTCATTCAGCGCTTTGCGGATACGGTCATAGTCAAAGCTGCCGTCCGCGAGCAGATCCACCTGTCTGTAGGTGATGCCGTACTCCGCGAGCGAACCTTTTGACGGACGGATCCCGATCACTTCCTCAAGCGTATCATACGGTTTTCCCACCGGCGAGAGAAGCTCGTCGCCTGGACGCAGATTGCTCATGAGCGCCAGCGCCAGCGCGTGTGTGCCGCATGTGATCTGGGGTCTGACAAGCGCATCCTCTGTGTGGAAGATCGACGCGTACACCGCCTCGAGCGCTTCTCTGCCGATATCATTGTATCCATATCCTGTCGTACCTAGCAGGCACGCCTCGCTGACTTTGTTGTCCTGCATCGCCTTGAGCACCTTCAGCTGGTTGTACTCTGCGTTCCGGTCGATCTCGTCAAAACGCGGTTTCAGACTGTCCAGGATCTCTCTGCTGAAACGGTACACGCTGTCCGAGATGCCCAGTTCCCTGTACATGCCAAGGGCAGACGGGTTCTCCTCATTTGTCATTTTCATCATAGTTTCCTTCCTTTATTTCGAGTCGCTTATGTTGTGTTCTTATTCAAGTACCTTATTTCGAGTACCTTATTTTGAGTACCTTATTTCGAGTACTTTATTTTGAGTACTTTTCATGTGTTCTTGATTTTTCATGTGTCTTGTCAGGCGAGCACCTCGGCGCTCACCTTTTTCATATAGTTTAACATTATTTCGTCATCGTATGCAAATTTATCCTTCTCGATCCAGATGACGTCCCGCTCCCGCCGGAACCATGTGAGCTGGCGCTTGGCGAAATGGCGCGTATCGCGCTTGATGATATAGACCGCCTCCTCCAGCGTGATCTCCCCCGCAAGATACGAGAGGATCTCCTTGTATCCAAGCCCCTGCATGGCAGTCGAATCCCGCTTACAGCCCAGCTCCATCAGCTGTCTCACTTCATCGACAAGCCCTTCCCCGATCATCCTGTCCACACGGCGGTCAATATTCTCATATAATATTTCCCGCTTATCTGACAGGACAAAATAGCGGGAATCATACGCGGATCTCTTTTCGCGCTCCGCCGCGTTATGCTCCGAGATCCGTCTGCCTGTCTGCCGGTAAAATTCGATCGCGCGGATCACCCGTTTTATGTTGTTTGCATGGATCTCCTGCGCCGCCCCGGGATCACATTCCCTCAGAACAGTGTGAAGGTATTCCGCGCCCTTGTCCTGTGCGAGCTGTTCCAGTTCCGCTCGGAGCGCCGTGTCCTCCGCGCTCTCCTGAAAATCAATATCATAGAGCACTGACTGGATATAAAAACCAGTTCCGCCCACGATGATCGGGACTTTCCCATGCTGATAGATCTCCGCGACCGCCTGCTTTGCATACTTCTGGAACTGAACAATGTTAAAATCCGCTGTCGGCTCCAGGATATCCACCAGATAATGCCGGATGCCCTGCATCTCCTCCGGCCGTATCTTTGCCGAACCGATGTCCATGTGCTTATAGACCTGCATGGAATCCGCGGAGATGATCTCGCCGTTTATTGCCTTCGCGAGCGCTATGGATAGTTTTGTCTTGCCGGCCGCTGTCGGACCGGTCAGTATGATCAATGGATTGCTCATGTCTGCCCCTGTTTATGGATTTCTTTTTTCATTTATTTTTTGCAGCAGATAACGTTTCTGATATTTCAACTGCACATAATCCAGGATCCGTCTGTAATAAATTGGATTGCTGATGCCGCCGAGGATTCCCGCGACAGGGATTCCCTGCACAAATTTGGCAAGGAGCATATCCAGTGCAAACGCATCTGCCGTCTTTCTGACCTGTTCCTGGAACTTCGTTTCCATCCATATGCCGTCCGGGACAAAAAAACTGTCAACCTCCGCGTTACATGCGGCCCACTGTTCGCCTCTTGCCATCGACGCTTCCAGCATTTTCAGGATAAACAGTTTTTCCCGCGGCGTATCGTAAGAAAATCCGTATCGAACCGCTGTCTCGTATGTCCCCTTGAGGATCACGGACAGGAACAGCGCAATGTCCGGCAGGCCGATGCCGAGCGCTCCCAGCCCGACACCTTCCACTGCGCTGACAGCCATGTTGACAAGATTTCCGCGCCGGATATCTGTTTTCAGCCCACGGAGTTCTTTTTTGCCGCCTTTTAGTCCGACTGCATAATCGTGCACCTGAAAATCCAACTCCATCTCGCTGCGTGAGTATGTCTTTTCGATCAGGCCCGTCCCTTTTTCAAAGATCAACTCAAACGCCTTGCAAAAAGCAGTCTGGAGATTCGTGTGTACTCTCGGCGGGATCTTCTGCTCCAGATTTTCCTTCCATCTGGCAGTCTGGTACTGCTGTGCCTGCTTTGTGAGTCTGGCCTCCCTGCGGGCAATGTGATCTAATTCTTTTTCGATCGGAGATTTTTTGTTCAGAATTTTGTTGTTCATTGTCAACCACGCTTTCCTGTTTTTTGTGTATTGAATTTCTCATACGATCCGTTTAAACTTTTTCTCAACCTCGTATTTCGACATTGAGATGATCGTCGGTCTGCCGTGCGGGCAGTTGTATGGATTGTCAAGCTCCAGCAATTGTTCGATCAGCTTGTCCGCCTCCTTGTAGGTCAGCGGATTGTTTCCCTTGACAGCCGCCTTGCACGCCATCGAAGCGATCTTTTCCCGTATGATCTGCGGCACGCCGCGCACCGGACTCTCGACCATCTGAGTCAATACCTCTTCAAACAAGCTCTTAATATCATGACCGAACAGGTCAAGTGGAACACCCCTGACAGCAAACGCATTCATGCCAAAATCCTCAATCTCAAAGCCAAGTTCCTTAAAATACTGCTCATAGCTGCTGATCAGAGCCGCCTCCTTCGGCGTGACGCTGATCACGACCGGCGGGGTCAACACCTGTGTGTAGACTTCATTGTTCTCCACTTTGCTCAATATCTGTTCATACTTCACTTTCTCATGTGCAGCATGCTGGTCAATCATCAGCATCTTGTCGCGGTATTCGATGATCCAATAGGTATCAAACACCTGTCCGATGATCCGGTACTCCTGCTTTGCCTCCCGCGTCAATATCTTCTCGTCAAAGAAGTTTAGCTGCTCTGGTTTCTCGACAATGATCTGATCCTTTGATTTGATGATGCCATGCGTCTTTGTGTCCGTCTCTTTGGGCGGAGCGCCCAGGATCTTTCCTGAGATATGGCTTTGCTTTGTCAGTCCGATCCCCTGTATCGAATCCGTGTGCGCAGTCTTTTCCCTGTTATCCACAAAAAAGCTGTCGCCGCCGTCATCATTTTTATTTTCCGCCCGGACAGGAAATCTATCCTGCTCCGGTGAAAGTCCCCCTGTTTTATTTCCCTGATCTGTCATGCCGTCATGGTCATAACTGCTGCCGCGGGAACTGCTGTAGCCGCTGTCCTCCCTTAAAACATTGGGAACCGGTGCCCTGCGCTCCTTCTCAAACGGCTCCGGCGCCTCTATTTTTTCTGTTTTCTGATCCTTTTTGGTGATCTTTTTGTCCGGACCGGGCGTCGCGCTGGGGATCATCTCCTGCCGGGACAGAAAATCCGCCACATGCTCCGCGATCAGTTTGTAGATGCTGTTCTGATTGGAAAAGCGCACCTCCATCTTGGTCGGGTGGACATTCACATCAACGTTCTCCGGCGGCACTGTAATATGTACGACACAAAACGGATATCTGTGCTGCATCATGTAAGACTGGTATCCTTCCTCGATCGCTTTGGAGATGATCTTACTCTTGATATACCGTTTATTGACAAAATAATTCTCGAAATTCCTGTTGGCACGGTTCAGCGTCGGCCTGCCAAGGAACCCTTCCAGCGCGATATCGCCGTCGACCGCCCGGAATTCCATCATCTCATTGGCGATATCCCTGCCAAAGATGCGGTAGATGATCGCTTTCATATCGCCGTCGCCGTTTGTGTAGAACTTCGTCTGCCCATTGATCACATATTTAAACGAAATATTGGGCCTTGACAGCGCCATGTGCTCCAGCAGATCTGTGACATAACTCGCCTCTGTCATCGCTGTCTTGAGAAATTTGCGGCGCACAGGCGTGTTGAAGAACAGATTCCGCACCATGAAGGTCGTTCCGTCCGGCGCGCCGACTTCCTCAAAGGCAGTCTCATGCGCGCCCTCCATACACAGGCGCGTCCCTGTCATGTCATTTTTCGTCTTGGTGACGATCTCGACCTTTGACACTGCCGCGATACTTGAGAGCGCTTCCCCGCGAAACCCCATGCTGTGCAGGCTCATCAGATCCACAACAGAGCTGATCTTGCTCGTCGCATGGCGCATGAACGCATGGCGAAGCTGATCCTGTTCGATGCCGGAACCGTCGTCTGTCACACGGATAAACTCGATGCCGCCGTCCCTGATCTCGACGGTGACAGCCCGCGCACCTGCATCCATGGCATTCTCCACCAGCTCCTTGACCACGCTGGCGGGACGCTCCACCACTTCGCCGGCTGCGATCTTGTCAATTGTAGCATCATCAAGCACATGTATCTCTGCCATATCTGTCTTTCCTTTCTATGAGTATACTCCCTGAATAAACTTTCTGGGCAGCAAATCCTTTTCACCACCGGTTCTTCAGCTTATTCTGCAGCCGGTACAGCGTGTTCAGCGCATCGAGCGGCGTCAGGTTGGAGATATCGATCTCTTTTAATTCGTTCACGATGTCCTCGTCCCTGACCGTATCAAACAGCGACATCTGTCCCAGATCCACATCGTCGTAGTGTTTTGGCTTCTTCTTTTCGCCCTTTGTGTCAACCGGAATGCTCTGCACCTTTGCCGTGATGTCATTGTCGCTGAGCTGCTCCGCGATCTCCTTGGCACGGTCGATCACCATATCCGGCACGCCCGCAAGCTTTGCAACCTGGATTCCATAACTCCTGTCAGCGCCGCCCTTGATGATCTTTCTCAAAAAGATGATGTCGTCGCCTTTTTCCTTGACCGCTATACAGTAGTTGTTGACATTGTTCATCTTGCCCTCAAGCTCTGTCAGCTCGTGGTAATGTGTCGCGAACAGCGTCTTGGCGCCGAGGATCTTCTTGTTGCTGATGTGTTCGATGACGGCCCACGCGATACTAAGCCCGTCAAAGGTCGAAGTGCCGCGTCCGATCTCGTCCAGCACCAGCAGGCTCTTTGGCGTGGCGTTGCGCAGGATGTTGGCAACCTCGTTCATCTCCACCATAAAGGTGCTCTGACCGCTTGCGAGGTCGTCCGACGCCCCCACCCGTGTAAAGATCCTGTCCACAATGCCGATATCCGCACTCTTTGCTGGGACAAAGCTTCCGAGCTGCGCCATCAGGACGATCAGCGCGGACTGGCGCATATAGGTCGATTTACCTGCCATGTTCGGACCCGTGATCACTGCGATACAGTGGTTATTGTTGTCCAGAAAGGTATCGTTTGACACAAACATATCATGGTCGATCATCTTCTCCACCACAGGGTGTCTGCCCTCCCTGATGTCGATCACGCCCTTGTCGTTCAGCGTCGGCCTGACATAGTGATTCTGCTCTGCGACGACAGACAGCGCCGCAAACACGTCAAGCCGCGCCACCGCCTTTGCCGTCCGCTGAATGCGCTCGAGCTGTGTCGCGATATCGTCGCGGATCCTGCAGAACAGGTCGTATTCCAGCATATTGAGCTTGTCCTCCGCGTTTAAGATCGTGTCCTCGAGCTCCTTTAACCTTGCCGTCGTGTAGCGCTCCGCGTTGACGAGCGTCTGCTTGCGCACATAGTCGTCGGGCACCTGGTTCCTGTAGGAGTTGCTCACCTCAAAATAGTAGCCGAACACTTTGTTGTATTTGATCCGAAGGTTCTTGATGCCTGTCCGCTCCCGGTCCTCCTCCTCGAGCTGCGCCAGCCAGTTCTTCCCGTCGGTCTTTGCCTTTCTCAGATGGTCGATATCCGCATTAAAACCTTCCCTGATAATACCGCCCTCGCGGATCAGGATCGGCGGTTCCTCACAGATCGCATTTCTGATCAATTCATACAGATCCTCAAGCCCGTCGATCTGATCGTCGATCTCTTTTAAGAGCTTCGCGTCAAAATCCTTGAGAACGGTCTTGATGTGCGGAAGCATCTCCATGGAGTTTGCAAACGAGATCAGATCCCGCGGATTGGCGGATTTGTAGCTCACACGCCCCAGCAGGCGTTCCATGTCGTAGATCGGATTCAGATATTCCCTGATCTCGTCCCGCGATACGGTATCTTGGCAGAGCTGTTCGATCGTGTCCAGCCTGTCGTTGATGTCCTCCATGCTGACCAGCGGCTGTTCGATATCTGTCCGAAGCTGCCTGGCGCCCATCGCCGTCTTTGTCTTGTCAAGCACCCACAGCAGAGAGCCGCGCTTCTGTTTTTCACGGAGGGTTTCCGTCAGCTCGAGATTGCGCCTCGTGGAACTGTCAAGGAGCATGAAGCGGCTCGCCAGATAAGGGGTAATATGTGTGATGTGCGAAAGCTTTGTCTTCTGTGTCTCCAGCAGATACTGCATCAGCACGCCGGAAGCGATCAGCCCGGACGGAAAATCCTCCAGACCGAGTCCCGTGAGCGTATTGACCTTAAAATGCTCCATCAGGCATTTCCTGCAGCCGTCCTCGTCAAAGTACCACGGTTCCAGCGGATAGACTGCGATCTTCAGACGGTCTTTGAGGTCATCAACATCGACTCCGCTCATCATGAGTGCGTCATTACATATGATCTCCGTCGGCATGTATTTATAGAGCTCGTCTGTCAGCTTCGCAAGCCCTTCTACCTCTGTCATGTAAAAGTCGCCTGTGGTCACGTCCGCCACCGCGATACCGATCTTGTTCGGAAACTGCGCGATACACATGATATAGTTGTTTTTGGATTCCTCGAGCGCCTGGACATTCAGATTTGTCCCGGGTGTGACGATGCGGATCACCTCCCGTTTCACCAGTCCTTTGGCAAGCTTCGGATCCTCCACCTGCTCGCAGATCGCGACCTTGTAGCCTTTTGACACCAGCCTGTTCAGGTAGCCGTCCACCGCGTGATAAGGCACGCCGCACATGGGCGCGCGCTCCTCCATACCGCAGTCCTTTCCCGTCAGCGTCAGTTCCAGCTCCTTTGACACAAGCTTCGCATCCTCAAAAAACATTTCATAAAAATCACCGAGTCTGTAGAATAGAATGCAGTCGCCATACTGCTTCTTCGTCTCCACGTACTGCTGCATCATCGGTGTCATTCCAGCCATATATTAACCTCATCTTTCTGTATTTTATCGACTCTTCTATATCCTGTCCAGCATTCAGCATACCGAAAAACGGGCAGAAAAACCGTCCGCCCGCTTTTTGCTCTTCCATATTTTATCACATTTGAT
>VSNO01000070.1 GCA_009774375.1 Lachnospiraceae bacterium | reverse complement strand
TAACTTAAAGATACCATAAATCCATATGGAAGAGTTATTTTTTTGATAGAACTTTCAACTCTCAAGATGGTTATAAGGGGTGTGATTTTTATGAATATGAATATTATATCAAAATACTTACAGTTTCTGCGCAAAAGCAACAACTACACACAAGATGACCTCGCCCAAAAACTGGGCATATCAAGACAGGCCGTATCAAAATGGGAAACAGGGACAACGATCCCCGACTTAGAAGTTTTATTGAAACTTTCTAAATTATACGGCATTACGATAAATGACATATTAGAACCAAAGATACCGCCGCACAAGATAACTAATTTTGAGCAGATCACAACAATTTCTGAAAAGGACCTGAAAAAAGTGTTAGAACAGTTTGACACGAATTCGCTTGTAACAGCCTTAATGGGGGCATCTCCCGAGACAAATCGTTTTTGTGAAAGATTGTTTCCCGATATGGATCTTGAAACGACAAGAAAAAATATAGGCAGAATCAGATTAGAAACTGTTGAGGATATGCAGAATCAGATCATTTCTATCATAAATTTAGGATGATATATTTAGATAAACTTACAGGCCGTGGAGGAGCGGGCTTTTGGAGGGAAGGATAAATGATGGAAATAATGAATAATACTGTTTTGGAATTTGAGTGCCCTGGCATGGATAGCGGAAACAGATTTTCCATTGAATATACCGGGCGTGGGCAGGACATATCGCCGGAATTTGTGATCAAGAATCTATCTCCGGATGCGAAGACCCTCGCTGTTACATTGGAAGATCTGTCACACCCGATCAGGGATTTTACGCATTGGATCATCTGGAACATTCCTGCCGCTGACAGGATAAACAAAAATATTCCTGCTGGCAGGATTGTTCCAGTGTTGGGGAATGCCCGCCAGGGAACAGGATATGGCCTGCACCGCTATGCGGGGCCGAAGCCGCCGAAAGGAAAAACACATACATACCGTTTTACAATCTATTCTTTGGATTGCGAAATAAACATAAGCGCCAATTCCATGAAAAGAAGATTTCTGAAAAAGGCCCAAAAGCATATCCTTCAAAAAGGAAGCATCGTTGGTGAGTTTGAGTAATCCTCCGGCTTTATTTCAATCGTTCTCCCGAAGCCTGTCCATGTCCAGCATCTTGAGGCCAGCGGCCAGTTCCACCAGTTCTGCCTGCAGACAGAACAGATTCACCGCAGTGGTGGCAAATTCCAGTATCACATTGAGGGCGATCGTGACCGCTATGGCCTCCATAGGTATTCTGAGCTGGACAAACAAAATGGTATAGCAGGTCAGTGCGCCGCCGGGAATGGGAGGCGCCGCCACTGCCAGCACAATGGATATGAGAAAGGCCGTAGCCAGCCACACCGGTGAAACTGTCACACCGTAAATTTCCGCCATGCAAAATCCAACCGCCAGAAACATAACGGAAACTCCCGGCATAAAGATGACCTGTCCCAGGGGAACACCGAGATTGACGATCCTCCTGTCAATCCCAAGATCCTTTTCACAGCACTCCATGTTCACCCCGAAAGCGGCCGAGGAAGACGCCGTAGTCAGGGCGATCAGAAAGGTGGGCATCATTTTTTTCAGCAGTACCCGCGGATGCACCTTCCTCCCCGCACATACCAGCACAAGATATACTGCCAGAAGGATCGCATCCCCCATAAGCATTGCCGGAATCAGTTTGTATGCAGGAAGAAATACAGAAAAGTCATTGTTCAGTATCATATTTAAGATACTTCCAAATACAAACAATGGTACAAAGGAACTGACCGCCTCCATGATAAGCTGTACAATATAGTTAGACTGCTCCACAAAGGATGCGGCAGCCGTGGCTTTGTTCCCAAGGATCAGCATTGCCATACCGATCAGGACTGCAACGAAAATGATCTGCAGGGGATTCCCCTCTGTAAAGGGTGTAAAAAAATTCCCTGGAACAATGTCCAGAACCATTTGAAACAGTTCGGAAAAGTCAAAGCTCCCCCCGCCTCCGGCGTTAAGGGAAAAAAGAGGTATCGCTGCCCCGCAGGCAGGCAGTGTCAGAAGGACTGTCATCAGCATAAAACGCCCGATCATCCTTTTTCCGATCCTGCCCATGGTGGCTGTGTCCCCGCTGCTGTATATCCCCCAGGCAACCGAAAGGAACACCATAGGCCCCGCAATGGCCGACAAAAGCCCCATAAAACGGTTAAACACGGGACCGATAAGCTCCTCCGCAATTAAGGCACGGACACCCGCTGGCAGGAAACGGCACAAGCCGCCACACAAAAGGGCAAGAACCACTGACAGAGCCAGGGAAACCATCTGGGAACGCTTTTTCTTTTTCGGCGTAAATAAGATCATATTTACACCGTTTTTGTACTGCCACACAGGAGCGACACCCATATTGGCAAGCAGCCCCCTAAGCACTTCACTCTGTTCTTCCTCTCCCGTGTCAAAGGGATCAAACTGTTCCCCCTTAATAGAAAGTTCCAGGCGGATGCCCCGAAAACGTCTGGTATGCTTCTGCACAAAAACTGCCTCCGCGCCGAATGCCTCCTGATACTTTAACAGGGTTTCCTCCACTGCAAGGCGTATCTGGAGAATATTTCTTCCGTCTACGCCCCATTCTTCAAGATTTTTTTCCGCAAGAGCGCTTGCCCTGGCAATATTTTCATTACTAAGTGTCCATTTTTCCATTATTGTCCTTCTTATATACTGATGATCAAACGGTTACATCCCTCTGCAAATGTATGTTCTATCCCTCTGGACATCCCTTTTATCATCCTGCCGGACAGGTCTTCTTTCGTTCCAAAGGGATGATAAGCAGCACCTCCGTAGGAGAAACACATCTGTGCCAGATTCTCCCGCTCACTGTATTCCACATCCAGGGAAATATCCATACCGCCCGCTTCCCCGGCTGCGGGCAGGAGTTTTTGCATCAGCACTTCCTCCGCCGTAAGCTGCATGGCGTAAATCTGTCTCTGGGAAAGCTGCTGCCTGCGCCCGAACTCCTCAAGCTGTGTCATAAAAGCCGGGAAGTCAAAATCACGTGAAATCTTTTCCACATGGAGCACCTTAAGCTGCCGGATAAATATCCGGGTCCTCTCCCTTTTGGGGTGCTCAAAAATCTGCTCCGGCGTTCCATCCTCATAAATTTCTCCCTGATCCATATAAAAGATCCTCGTGGACACATCCCGGGCAAACTTCATCTCATGGGTCACGATCATCATGGTCATTCCCTGCCCTGCCAGCCTGCGGATCACGGAAAGCACTTCGCCCACCATAGTCGGGTCTAAAGCCGAGGTCGGCTCGTCAAAGAGAATGATCTCCGGCTGCATCGCCACCGTCCGGGCGATCGCCGCACGCTGCTTCTGTCCCCCGGAGAGTTCGTCCGGGTAGGCAAGGGCTTTGTCCCCAAGTCCTATGGTGCGCAAAAGTTCCATTCCCCTGTCATAAGCTTCCTGCCGGCTCCTGCCAAGGAGATCCACCTGACCCATCATGATATTTTCAATAATGGTCTTGTGGGCAAACAGATTAAAGGACTGGAATACCATACCCATCTTCCGCCGCACCAGATTTACCTTGCATTTCTTATCCGTGGTCGTCACGCCGTCCACCACGATCTCGCCTCCTGTGGGCGTCTCCAGAAGGTTGATACAGCGCAGCAGGGTTGATTTTCCGGTGCCTGACGGGCCGATAATGGAAATCACTTCTCCTTTTTTGATCTCCACGCTCACATCCCGCAAAGGAATTACATTGGGATATTCCTTGCGCAGATGCCTGATAGAAATGATGCTCCGGTCTTCCTGTTTTTCTGTCATCACATGGACACCCCCTTTACGCTCCGTTTATTCCGTTTCGGCAAAACTTCCCTTTCTGCAAAGGAAAGGGCTGCCGTCATCACATTGGCAACGGCAAAATAGATCACCGCCGTCACGATCAGCGGGAAAAACGCCTCCATGGTACGCGACCGGATAATATCAGACACCTTGGTCAGATCCTGCACGGCGATATACCCTGCCACGGAAGTCATTTTTACCATGGAAATAAACTCGCCTTTGAGCACAGGAATAAAATTGCCGGCAGCCTGTGGAAATACAACCTTAAAAAAGGTCTGGCTTCTGGTATATCCCATGGCAAGGGCTGCCTCCTGCTGCCCTTTATCCACGGTTTCTATGCCTGTACGCATCATCTCCGATGAGTAGGCCGCAAAGTTAATGGAAAATCCAATGACCGCAACCAAAATCTCGGAAATATCCACCGAACCGAAAATCCCGTAATACAGGATCATCAGGAGGACCACAACTGGCATTCCCTGCACCACACGGACAAAGATCCCTCCAAGATCCTGTACGGGCCTGCAATTCATCCGCCGCAGCATACAGATCCCAAACCCAAGGCCAAGTCCGAAAATGCCCGAACAGACAGAGATCAGTATGGTGACCCCCAGTCCCTGTAAGATCAGCCGCCACCGTCCCTCCACCACAAAAGTGCTCTTAAAGCTGTCCTCCAGACCTGCCAGGAAACCTTTCTCCTGGACTGCGCCGCCTGCATCGCGCACCAAAAGCACCATGGCTGAATCATAGTGGGTATCCGCAAAGTCCACCTTTTTCGCCCGCTCTTCCGTAATGGACATGCTTCCGCTGACCACATCCGCCTTTCCGCTTTCCAGAGAGGCGATCAGGGAGGCAAATTCACAGTCTGCCATTTCCACCTTCCAGTCCAGTTCCCGCGCAGCTAAAAGCATCAGATCTATCTCAAGCCCCAGCGGTTCTCCGCCGCTTCCAAGATAGGTCATAGGCTCATGGGTGCTGTCATGGTAATACCGGATCGTCCCGTTCTCTCCCGGCCAGTCCTGCTTCGTCAGTATTTTTATGCTTTCATCCGCCCCAAGCCATTTTTCCTTTAGCGCCTCAATGGTTCCGTCCTCTTTCAATTTTGCAAGAACGCCGTTAAACTGCTCCCTAAGAGGGCTTCCCTTGGGAAAAGCATATCCGTACTGATCCAGAACCACTGGCTCCTCAAATATTTTGAGTCCTTCATTCTTCGCCACTGCAAGCTGCGCCAGCGGTTCGTCCAGCGCCCCCGCATCCACACGGCCTGCCTTTAAGGCTGCAACAATATCCGGTACAGAATTGTAGTAGGAAAAATCATCCGCGTCTTCGATCACTTCCTGCAAGAGCTTATCGTAAACCCCTCCGCTCAGGGCGGCAAACCTTGCCCCCTCAAAATCGGAGAGCGTCTCGTATCTTTCCCCTGACTGGGCGCCGCCGTCCTGCGGCGCCCTTACCATAACGGCCGTCACCGATGGATAAACACAGTCGGAAAACGCAATATGCTTCCGCCTCTCTTCGGTGGCGTTCAAATTCGCCATAATGCAGTCAATGTCCCCCGCCTGTGCCGCCGCAATGATTCCGTCATAATCATAAACCTTGATCTCCACTTCTGCATTTAACCATGCCCCAAAGCGGTAGATCAGCTCCACATCGTATCCTGTCAGAGTCGTCCCCTCATAGTAGCTGAAGGGCTGGACCATTCCTGTGGTCCCCACCCTGAGCTTACAGTCTGGTGTCTGGGGCATGGCTATTTCCGGCATGGTTCCTTCCGCCCGGCTGACCCACCGGTCATACATCTCATCCAGTGTTCCCTCTGCCTTTGCCTGGGCAAGAAACTGGTTCACCTTATCCTTTAAGTGTTCAATCCGGCTTTTGGGTGAGATTCCCACAGCCACATCCATGCTCTCTCCCAGATTTTCGTCTAAGATCTTCACATCCTCAAGCCCGCTTGCTATGGCAAACTCCATCATCACCCGGTCGTAAACAAACCCGTCCAGCTTTCCCTGGGAAATGGCAAGATACCCTGAAGCATTGCCGGAAAATGTTTTGTGCTCCGCCTCCGGCAGATACTTTTCCGCCATATACATACCTGCCCCGCCTTCCGGCACACCGATGGTATACGCGGGATTGTTCAGCTGCTCTATGGAGGTGATTGTTTCGTTTTCCTTATCTTGACACCCCCAAAGGCAAAGCGCTCCCAAAAGGATAGCGATAGAAAAGGCTGTTCGTTTTTGCAATGGGCAGGGTATTTTCTTGTCGCAATTTGTCATAATGATCCTCCATGCTGTCAGCATCTGCAAATTTGCATACAGGCACAAATTTACGATTTGCTATATATTTCCTTCCCGGTATTCATAAGAAGATTGCCGGCCGGCCATGCTAACCGAGATATTTGTTGATGCCTGAATAGTCGTAATTCTGTCGTTTCACCCAGGCTTTAGCGTCTTTATACCACTGAGATTCCAGGAATTCCCGGATTATCTCTTCGTTCTCTTTTGTAGGGGGCTGGGGCTCCTGCCGGGAATTCTCATCCACAATGGGGCGTCTGTCCATCTCTAGTCTGGTCAGCCCTTCAAACGCCACATCCACTCCGCCTGCTGCACATTCCAACTCTGCATCATTTAACGCCAATGCTTCTCCTTTCAGCAAACTTTCCTTCATTTCCACTTTCTCTGCTGCCTTTTTCTTCATTTTTCCTCCATTCCTGTTTTGTGCCCGTCCTTTCGGACACATCACGACTTCATATTTTTCTGTTTATTTATACGTCCTCTTCCGCCAATGCCTCCAAATGAGGTTTTTTCCAAAAGCGCTAAAAGTCAAAAGGGCTTCCAGACCTGCTTGCTTCCTGGTCCAATGAATTAAGAAGTCTTTTCAATTCGTTCATCGATTCCTCCCTATCTATATCATCAAAACCAGCAGGGGGCTGGATTGGCTTCCATTCTGGGGACTGCGGCTGGGTTTTTATCTCATCACCGCGCCTCCTCCTGGTATCTATCCTGTCCTCTATAGAAAGCCCAGGCGTTTTTGGATTCAGCAGACTTTCGGCGAACCGTTCTTCAAACGTCATACCCCCTCCGCCTGCTGCACATTCCAGCTCTGCATCATTTAATGCCAACGCTTCTCCTTTCAGCAAACTTTCCTTCATTTCCACTTTCTCTACTGCTTTTTTCTTCATTTTTTCCTCCATTCCTGTGTCCGTCCCTTCGGACACATCACATCTGTTTTTTGTTTCTGTCTTTGTTTCTATCTATTGATACAAAGAAGTTCATGGAAGGGCCTTGCCATCCAGTCTCTGCCTTGCGATCAATCCCGCAAAGTATCCGTTCTTTTCCATGAGTTCCTCATAATTACCATCCTCTATGATCTTCCCTTTCTCCAGCACAATGATCCGGTCACACTGGCGGATCGTGGACAGTCTGTGGGCGATCACAATGCGTGTGCAATGAAGTCCGTCCAGAGACTGTGACACCTTTTTCTGGGTCAGATTGTCCAGGGCGCTGGTGGCTTCGTCCAGCAGGAGGATCTTTGGTCTGGGCGCTATGGCCCTTGCGATCAGCAAACGCTGTCTCTGCCCCCCTGAGATCCCACCCTGCCCTTCGGAGATCACGGTATGCATTCCCATAGGCATACGCCGGATATCCTCCGCAATACCGGCAAGCTCCGCCGCTTCCCAGGCTTCCTCCATGGTAAGATGAGGAGCGCAGATCGTGATATTGGAAAAAATATCCCCTGAAAACAGCCTGCCGCCCTGCATCACCACACCGATCCTGCTCCGCAGGGACTTTAGATCCATACCGGCAATGTCCCTGCCGTCATAGTAAATGGCGCCCTTCCCAGGCGTCTCAAACCCAAGCAGAAGCCTGAGCAGGGTAGACTTCCCACACCCACTGGCCCCAACCAATGCCACATACTGACCCGGCCTTATTTTCAGGGAAAGGTCATCCACCACAAGTGGCATGCTCTCCTGATAACGGAAGGATACATTGCTAAACTCTATGCCGCCCGAAAGGCGCGTCACCATCTGCTTGCCCTCCGCCACCTCCGGCGCCGTTTCCAGAATGGGTTTCGCCATCTTAAGGATGGGACGAAGCTGTGCCACAGACAGCACGATCCCTGCCAGAGAAGAAAAGGCGCCGGAAACCATCCCATAAGCGGTACTGAAAGCATAATAATCCGCCACGGAAATCCCGCTTTTTACCGCAGTATAATACATGATGACCGTTCCACATAAAGAAATCGCCGTCAACAGTACGCTGTTTATCTTTAAGAACACCGGCGGACTGTAGGCAAGCCTTGCCCCTTCTGCGTAAATCCTGCCCCACCGGGCAAATGCGCGCTTCTCCGCGCCGGAAAGCTTGATTTTCTGGATGCCGCTGATCAGGGAATAGGTCATACCGCTTTCCTTCCCGTCAATTTCCATCTGCCTTTCGCTGACCCGTATCTGCATCAGCGCAGAAACCACCGAAAACACCGCCGTCACCAGTATGATCACCAAAGCCGGAACCACCAGCGCCGGGGCATAGGTAAAAATCTGGGTAATGTATACCAGGGAGAATACCGCCGTAAGGCCTGTAGAAAATACCAGAGATACCAGCATGGAACAAAGGGTATGGATGTTCCCCGCCCTGCCTGCCAGTTCTCCCGGGCTGTACTTCCGAAAAAAATCCGTGGGAAGGGACAAAATGCGCATCATCACTGCCGCCTGCACCTGAATCCCCATCTTGGTCCCGATGCGCTGCATCAGCATAGACCTGACCACCTCCGCCAGCAGGGCGCTGACCCTTAAGCATACCAGAAAAAAGGTGATGGATAGAAACAGGCGCATATTGCCGCTTGCTGTCACCCGGGAAAAGATGATATGGTTCAGCTTCGGTGAAACCATTCCCAGCAACGTAATCCCCAGCGCCGCCGCCAGAAACATCCCCACGTCAAAGACCGACAATGTTCCGGCGATATAGCCCATCAGCTCCGGTATCCCTATGGGCTTCACAGGAAGCGGCTTATAAAAGCACAGCGCCTCTTCCTCTATCTCTCTCTTTGTATTCCTGTCAAGCTTTACCCGCCTGCCGGAGGTCTCATCCAGATAGCGGTAGCCGCCTGTCCTGTCCGGGATCAGGGCGATCACCCTGCCATCCTCTTTCCTGGTTCCCAGCATTGCCCCAAAGGCATCCCGGTACCACTCCCCCTCCAGTTTCACCCTGCGCCGCATAATGCCGCAGGGGCGCAGCAGATATTCCAACTGGTCATTGATGTCCTTTACATCCTCCGGTATCTCCGAAGTCTTCACATGATAAAATTTCAGTATTTCATCTATGGCGTTTTTTGTCCGTATCCTGTCGTCCTTCATGGCGGTCAGAATCCGTGTTCCCAGCACAGCCCCCGCTATGCCCACCAGGGAGTCCTCCAGCATCTCGTCATCGCTGTACATCCGCTGCCGGATCTGTTCGTCAAACCATCCCATATCCATCTTCTCCTGTGTGAGCGCATGTCAAATCGCTTTTTTATATCAGTTTTTATCAGTTTTCAGTCATTGGAAACCAGTTCGGTATAAGCGCCGCCCTTTGCATACAGTTCCTCATGGGTTCCCCGTTCCACCACTTTTCCGTGATCCATTACGATGATCTCGTCGCAGTCCCGGATGGTGGACAGACGGTGGGCAACCACGATACAGGTGATCCCCCTGTCCTTAATGGATCTGACTACCTCATACTCTGTCCTTGCGTCCAGCGCCGAGGTGGCTTCATCCATAATAATAATGGTCGGATCCTGGGCAAGCACTCTGGCAATTTCCATTCTCTGGCGCTGTCCCCCGGAAAAATCCCTGCCATCCTGACTGATGCGGTAGGAATAACCGCCCTCTCTCTGCATAATGTCCTCATGAAGCCTTGCGTCCCGGGCTGCCATGATGACCTCGAAATCCTCAATGGATTTGTCCCACATTCTGATATTGCCGGCTATGGTATCTTCAAACAGAATAATATCCTGGTCAACCACTGCCAGCGAGCCCGTAAACACATTTCTGTCAATCTCGCTCACAGGCTTCCCGTCAAAAAGGATTTCCCCTTTCCATGGCTGATACAGACCCGAAAGCAGTTTGGAAATGGTGGATTTTCCGCAGCCGGAGGCTCCCACAAGAGCCACACGGCTTCCCGGTTTTAAAGTCAGGTTAAAATCTTCTATCAGCGGTTCCGAAAGCCTGGAATAACCGAACGTAACCTTTTTCATCTCCACACTGCCGGAGAGCTTCCTGTATTCCCCAGCCCCTTCCTTTGCCTGCACATACTCCCTGTGCCCACAGCAGACATCGGAAGGATACTCCATCACATCTTCGATCCGCTCCATCTGGGTACGCATCTCCTGAATACTCTGACCAGCCGCAATTAATTTTGCGGTCGGAGACATAAAGGAAGAAAGAAACCCCTGAAATGCCATGATCATGCCCACTGTAAAACTTCCCTGCATGGTCAGATATACCCCCAGCATCAGCACTGCCACCCCTGTAAGGGAAGATACAAGGGAGGGAAGAAGTCCCAGATACTGGTTCAGTCTGGCATACTTTACCTGCTGGGTATTGACGCTTGCCTGGTACCCTGCCCACTTTTCAAAATAGCCGTTTTCCGCGCCGTTGGCTTTGATCGTCTCTATCATTTCAATACCGGATACCGTTGCACCTGACAGCTTACCGTTATCCCGCATCTGTACCCTTGTAATGTTGATGCGTTTTCTGGATATCAACTGCGACAGCCCAAGATTGCACAGGATGGACAGCACGCCCACAAAGGTAAGCAATGGGCTGTAGCGCAGCATGACTGCCAGATAAAACACCATCATTGCGGCATCGATCAAAAGAGGGGCAAACAGGTTCACAAGACTGCCGGATGCCGAGGCGTTCATCCTCTGCCGCTGCTGGATATCCCCCGCCATACGCTGGGAAAAAAATTCCATGGGCAGGTGAAGTACTTTCCACAGGTAGGAAGAGGAACCTGTAACTGCAAATCTGCCGTATATTTTCAGGGAATAAACCGTTAACAGAAAAGAAACCAAAAGCCGCACTGCCGCGTAGCCCATAAATATGCCCACAAAAGGCAGAAGCCAGTCAGGATTCTTCCCCGTCAGCAGCCTGTCCATAAAAATCCTTGGAAAAACCGAAGCCACAATCCCAAGAAGGGAACTGATAGCGGTTGCAAGGATCACACAGGCCACCGCCTCCCCTGTCCCTGCCATCCGCTTTTTCACAAATCCCGCAACACTTTTGGGCCTGCCGCTTGGAATAAATTCCTCCCCCGGCTCAAACAACAGACATACCCCCGTAAAGGACTTGTCGAAAGTTTCCATGGAAACCGTATAATTCCCTCTTGCAGGATCATTTAAACAGGCCTTATTCCCTTTAAAGCCGTTCAGTACCACAAAATGATTAAAATTCCAGTGGATAATACAGGGAAACATCCCACTCCGCCTTAAAGCGTCCGGCTCAAACCGAAACCCTTTTGCCGTCAGTCCATAGCTGCGGGCCGCCAGCAACAGATTTTTGGCATTGGAACCGTCTCTCGACACCCCGCAGTCCGCCCTTACCTGCTCTAAAGGGATCCATTTGCCATAATACGCCAGTATCATGGCAAGGGACGCCGCGCCGCACTCCAAAGCTTCCATCTGCATGATCACCGGCACCTTTGCATACCCTCTGCTCACCGGACATTTCTGTGCATTTTTATGTAAAATCATCTGCCTTCTCCCCTGTATGCATGCCCCTGTGTTCATGCACTCAGGGGCATAAAAATCATTTGATCAGTTGATTTGATCAGTTGAATAGAAAAGAGGCCGGCGCAATGCGTTCCACAACCACTTCTGTCTCATAAACGCCGTCCGCAAGTCCCGTATCAGCCACAGCCGCATAAACCCATTCCCCCTCTGCAAAACCGCCTATATGCATGGCGTAAGGCGTAAGCAGACCGGAAGCCTCCATGGGCTCATCGGAAACCGATAAAATGGGATACCCTTTTCCCTTTATCTCCACCTCCATTCCGGCGGCGATCTGCTCCCTGTCGGCTTCCCTTATATAGCAGAAAATAGTTCCGTCCTTTACCACAGCGGGGGCTTTTATCACCGTGTCCAGCCGACCGAAAATCCCCCAGACACACACACCTGCCAGCAAAAGAACCACTGCCCCCATCACCATCCACATGCCTGTGCTTGTGACTCTGATATAATCGTCTAACTGCTCGGGGGAAGACACCCGTTCCATGCTCTTCTCCCTGAAAATCTTTTTTCCCATCTTTATCCTTTCTGAGCTGCCTTTTGCAAAGTGAAAGATTTGACAACTCTATCTGATAAATATCATACCATATAACATGCCTGTTTTTTCTGTCCGGGAACACTTCGCATTTTTTTTAGTATCATTTGCATATTGAAGTCTCTTACCGGATCGCCGTCACTCATACTTCTTCCCCACGACATAGACCGGAATAAACATGCCGCCCAGCGCAGCCGGCAGCACAAGGATCAGCTCCAGAAACCACATCTCCTGTAAAAAGATCACCAACAGTGCATTGACCACCGGATAGACTGTCATGGAAAGGATCGCCCAGATGCGTCCCGCATTCAGAATGTGCTGCCAGTTGTTGTTATTAAATGCCAGGCCGGGAAAACTCATCTCAAAACCCATATCACAATAGACACTGATGCGGTTTTCGTCATAGTACGGCGGCAGCTTCATGACCGCCAGAAAACAATAGTATCCGCCAAATGCCATGCTTAAACCCGTGATCACCACCAGCCCTGTGGTCACGTACCCGCCCATCAGGCTGATCAGAAATTCTATGCAGGAAACGATCAGAGAAATGACATAAAGCTTTCCCCATTTGTTTTTTACCTGATACACCCTCACTGGTTTTTGTGCAGGGTAGGAGATCGCTGTCTTTACCACGCTCTCCATCAGCTCGGCGTCCATCTCCTGCTCCATGCGCTGACACATCAGAAGCTCCGTCACAGTGATGCCAAACAGCTCCGCGATCGGGATCAGCAGGGCTGTATCAGGGATACTGACGCCCGTCTCCCACTTGCTGACAGCTTTGTCAGAGATGAAAAGCTGCCGCGCCAGTTCCTTCTGCGTGAGTCCCTTCTCCCTGCGAAGTGACGCGATAAACGCACCGAATTTTTGTTTGTCGATCTCATACATAACCCTCTGCCTCCTCTGGAACTTATTTTAGAGCTTATTTTACTGTACACGCCTGTCAAAAGCAACCGAATGACAGTAGAGTATAAGCAGAATACGGGAAAAATATCTTAAAATCACTTGACACGCAAATCCTACTAATGTAATATTTAAGTTGCAATTATATTGAAAAGGGAGATCCATACAGACATGAAACCAGCTATTTGGATATTTATCTGTGCACTCATTTTGACAGGCTGTTCCACACAGAGCGGCACAGAAGAAAGAGCAGCAGTGCCAGAAACAGTGATATATACAGAGGCGTTTACTGAAAATATGGAAACAGAGACCGGAACGGAGTCTGAGCTGATATCGGAACCTCAGACTGCCGAGACAGACTGGTCCGGTTATTTTAATGGAGTGAATGGCACTGCGGTCATATATGATGCTTCTGCCATGCAGTATACGCTGTATAACCGTGACCTCGCATCGGCCAGAAGATCCCCCTGTTCGACGTTCAAGATCATTTCCTCCGTGATCGCTCTGGAAAACAACATTCTCGAACCCGCGGCTTCTACCCGTCCATGGAGCGGCGAGAGATTCTGGAATGAGGACTGGAACCGGGATATTGATTTCAGCGAGGCATTCCGCACCTCCTGTGTGTGGTACTACAGACAGCTCGTAGACGACATCGGAAAGGACCTGATGCAGAAGGAACTGGATCGGCTCCAGTACGGCAACTGTGATATATCTGATTGGGAAGGACGATCGAATACAAACAATCAAAACCGCGCCCTGACAGGCTTCTGGCTCGAATCCTCCTTGATGATCTCTCCCCAGGAACAGGTGGCGGTCATGGAACGCATCTTTGGCGACCACTCGGAATATTCGGCTGAAACCCAAAAGGAGCTGAAACAGGTCATGCTGGTATCAGATCTGGAAGAAACAGACATTTCGATATACGGGAAAACCGGAATGGGAAAGGTTGATGGTATTGTTGTCGATGCATGGTATACCGGATTTGCCCAAAGCCCTGAAGGAGACCTGTATTTTTGTGTGCGCCTTGACAGAACAGACGGCAAAGATGTATCCAGTTCACTGGCAAAAGAAATAGCGATCAAGATCGTGTCAGATCATTATCACGATCGCTGAAGAGCCATCTTCCCCTACTCACGCCCGTGTGCATAATCGAGTAGGGAAGAGCCATCTTCCCCTACTCGCGCGCCGGACGCGGGCAGCCTTAGCTGCATATTTCCTTTCCGCGTCCGTGCGCATAAAAGGAGCAGATCTTAGATATCTGCCCCCTGCTCTTTCAAAAATTCGATGATGTCACCGACCGTCCTGACTTTCTTGTCCATCTCCTCATAATCAGCGCTAATGCCATACTCGTCCTCAAACGCCATCACAAGCTCCACCAGATCAATGGAATCCGCGCCAAGATCGTCCTTCAGGTTCAAGTCCTCCGTAAGCTCCATCCCTGTCAAATGTAACTGTTCCTCGATGATTTCAAATACTCTTTCCATTCAAAAATCTCCTTTATGCAACCTATCCCGTATTTTCTGAAACACCCATGTAGTTTCCACACTTTATTGTATGCCTTCCTGCTTCATCTTATGATGTATCTATAACATCTGATACCAGAAGAAATACGCTATAAATGGTATCGACAAACAGAAGTATAGTATTCTTGTATATATTTGTCAATGTATTTTCTAAATTTTCTCTAAAATATATAAAAAGCCGCTGCTGTTCAGTTCAATGCTCCGCCGATAAAAGATATTGATACACGTCGCGTTTGGACATCCCGCGGTCCTTCGCTACCTTTTTCATGGCATCCTTGTGCTCCATCCCCTGCGCCTCATACTGCCGCATATGTTCCTCGATCGAGATCTGCTGCCAGTTCTGTTCCTGTTCCTGCCTGAACTCCAAAAGGCTCTTTCCCTCCACGACAAGCACATACTCCCCCCGTGGTTCCTCGCCTTCGTACATGGCGCGCGCACCACAGATCGTAGTACGTGTTACCTCTTCAAACTTTTTCGTCAGCTCCCTGCACAATGTCAGCCTGCGGTCTCCCAGAGCATCGTACAGCTCCGCCAGTGTCCTGACCAGACGATGCGGCGCCTCGTACAGGATGATCGTTCTTGACTCCTTTTTCAGATCCTCCAGGATCTCTCTCTTTTCCTTCTTATCAGCCGGCAGAAATCCTTCAAAACAGAAACGCCGGGTGCCAAGCCCCGACAGCGTCAACGCCGTGATACACGCTACTGCTCCCGGCAGGGATGTCACCACGATCCCCGCCTCATAACACATCCGCACGAGCACCTCTCCCGGATCGGAGACCGCAGGTGTCCCGGCATCCGTGACCAGCGCCACATTTTTACCTACGTTCATCTGTTCGATCAGTGAAACGGCTTTCTCTACCTTATTATATTCATGATAACTCGTCATCGGAGTGTGGATATCAAAATGATTCAACAGCCTGATGCTGTTTCTGGTATCCTCCGCAGCGATCAGGTCAACCATCTGCAGTGTCTCCACCACCCGCGGCGTCATATCGCCCAGATTGCCGATCGGAGTGGCACACAAATACAATTTTCCCTTCATCGACATCACCACCTAACACAAACTGACCACACACCGTCAATAGCCATATACATCATACATTTCATCCGAGTAGACATTTGGCTCCCTGAATACGATCAGGGGTTTCTCCACTGTCATGCGCGGCTTTCCTCCCCTGCAGCCCTCGATCAGGACCATATTCGGCTCCTGGTCGATAAAAGGGTAGACTAATTTCATACGCTTGGGCTCCAGCTTATATTTCGTCATCACAGTGATGATCTCCGCCAGCCGGAACGGTCTGTGAACCATGCAGAACGATCCCCCCGGCTTCAACAGCTTGGCAGCATTTCTGACCACATCCTCCAGCGTGCACATGATCTCATGCCGTGCGATCGCCTTCGGCACATCCGGATTCGCCAAACCATGCTGCCCGATCATATACGGCGGATTGCATGTAACTACATCAAAAGAAGCAGCATCAAAAAATTTATCTGCTTCTCTCAAGTCCCCCGTCACAATATCGATCTTGTTCTCCAGTCCGTTGAGGCGCACACTGCGCCTCGCCATATCCGCGCTCTCCTCCTGTATCTCAATAGCGCTGATCTGCGCCGCCTGCGTCTTCGCTTCCACCAGGATCGGAATGATACCAGTACCTGTACCCATGTCCAGCACGCGTGCCCCGGGCCTCACCTTCACAAAACCGCTGAGCAGCACAGCATCCATGCCAAAACAGAACTTTTCCGGATCCTGTATGATCTGATAGCCATTGCGCTGCAGATCGTCAATGCGCTCATTTTCCTTTATCTCCACGCCCATCCGCATCCCTCTATGTCAATCCAGCCCCCATGTCTGTCTCCCTGTTCTGCACATCAAGGACTCACACATTATCTTCAAGCTTAGATTTTGCGTCCTTCTCCTGTTTCTCGAGCTTTTCAAGCTCCCTCAATTCCCTGAGCTCCTCATTGCTCATATTGTCATTCTTATCTTTTTTATGACGTCTCCTGAACCGGAGCTGCTCCACCTTATACTCACGGATCTCCTTCTCATCATCCACCTCGACAACGACCTTGACCAGCTGGCGGAGCACATTCACACTGTGCACTTCACCTTTAAACCCGTCATCCGTTGTCACGAAATCCCCCACATTCGGAAGCTTTCTGTTGAGGTATTCATACGTCTCTTCCTCATGCTTTAGGCAGCACATCAGACGTCCGCATACCCCTGAGATCTTCGTCGGATTCAACGATAGATTCTGCTCCTTCGCCATCTTGATCGAAACCGGGACAAACTCTGACAGATGAGAGTGACAGCAGAGCGGTCTGCCGCAGATGCCGATACCGCCAAGTATCTTTGTCTCATCGCGCACACCGATCTGGCGCAGCTCGATCCTCGTCTTAAACACCGAAGCCAGATCCTTCACCAGTTCCCTGAAGTCGATGCGGCCATCTGCCGTAAAGTAAAACAGCACCTTGTTGTTGTCGAAAGTGTACTCCGCATCGATCAGTTTCATCTCCAGATTATGTTTCTTTATCTTTTCAAGGCAGATTTTAAAAGCATCCTTTTCCTTCTGCTTGTTCGCTGCCTCCTGCTCCATGTCACGCTTGGTGGCGATCCGCAGCACAGGTTTCAAGGGCTGCACCACCCTGTCCTCACTGACTTCCCTGGGATCTCCCACCACCGTTCCATATTCGATCCCGCGCGCAGTCTCCACGATCACATGATCTCCACGCTTTATGTCAAAATTCACCGGATCAAAAAAATATATCTTTCCCGCTGTCCGAAATCTCACGCCAATAACCTTTATCATATCTATCTACCCCACTTAAATCTTAATCTACAGCCTGTGACTGCCAATGTACGCCTGCGTCTCATCCCGCTTTCATATCCAGAAACATCAGCTCCATCGTCAGGTCAAAGTTCACATTAGCCGCCAGTCTGCTCCTTGCCCGATCGATCGAATGAATGATCTTTTCGATCGCATCGTAGCTGTACCGTTTTGCCGCGCTGGCAATGCCAGGGATCTCCTCCTGAAAAATATAACGACACTGCCTGCCATATGAGCCACACGCTTTATATAATAACACATCCCGAAACCAGATAAAACACAGATCCAGATAATCATCCGTGTCAAATTTTTCCTCATTGATCTTCCTGACCTCGGACGCGATCTGATTGATCTCCATATCCGTGACATTTTTTAATATCCCGAGCACAGACTGTTTCATGTGATCAAAGGTCTCATTGGAAGCAAGCTCGATCGCACGGCCCACATTTCCCCTCGCAAAAGAAGAGCAGACAGCCGCCTTGTAATCCGGTATCTGTATCTTCTGCATCAGATATTTTTTGATCAGGTCATCGGAGACCGGCTTTGTATCCAACGTGACACAGCGGCTCAATATCGTCGGGAGCATCGCCTCCGCCCTGGTCGCCAGCAGCAGGATCACCGCATACTCCGGCGGTTCTTCCAAAGTCTTTAACAGGGCATTCTGCGCCTGCACGTTCATCTTTTCAGCCTCGTCTATGATATAGATCTTATACGCGCCGCTGTACGGTTTGATGGCAATATCCCCATTGACCTGCTGTCTGATGTTGTCTACGGTTATCACATTGGGTTTCTCATGGATCACATGGATGATATCCGGATGATTTCCGTTTATTGCCTGCTTACATGATCTGCAGCAGTTGCAGGGTCGCATTTTGACACCAGTCTGATCTTGATCCGCCGTCGCACCGAGATCAAACAACGTGGCCTGGCGGTCCTCCTCCTGTCCGCATTCGCATTGCAGCGCTCTCGAAAAAATATCAGCGATCATACATTTTCCCGACATTTTTTCACCCTGTATCAGATAGGCGTGTGATATTTTATTGTGCTTCAGGGCATTCTGCAGGTTCTCTGTAAGCTGCGTCTGCCCCACCACATCACGCCAAGTCAAGCACTCTGTTCCTGAGTCTGTTCCCATATTCATACCCCTTGCATACTGCTCTCATCAGAAATTAGACTTGTGGGCTGCATGGTTTAGGCAAAAATATCAAGCAGCAGGCCCCGTATCTCATCTACCTTGGCAAGAATGGCGATCTTATCGCATTCCTCGCTCACCAGTTCCTGTGCCAGCTCATCCAGCTTCTCGTCCACAAGTCTGATGATGCCGTAAACCCTGTGCCGCCCGCGCCTGTCCAGAAAATTTTCGCGCGAGAACTTGTGAGAACGGTTCACGATCTCATTCATAAACTCTTTGATCAATGTGCGGTATCTGCGCATGTCACGCACATCCATGCGCTTCACGATCTTATCCCCCTGCATCACGATCTCTTCCATCATGAGATTCAACCGCTCCGCGAGCCCCGCTTCCTCGATATTGCTCGCCAGCATAAACCTGAACGAATCATCCGTCGGCTGTGCGGTCTGCGTCTGCTGCACTGGTGCAGTCTGCTGTACTTCATTTACCTTCAGATCCATCTATCTACCACCCCACTCATACAGTCAGTCCCCTTTTCCCTGTGTACCATCAGAACCGGAAAAACAGGTCTGCTTCTGAAAAGCCATTATATACGCCGATACTTCATACAGACAGGCCTCCAGCTCCCGGTTATCAAACCGTATGGAAATACCTGCCCTCTCGAGATTATCCTGTGAAAAGTCCGCCGCATCCGCTATATAGCGCCTGCACATTTCTTCATACCCCGGCTGGCTCTGCCTCCTTTCGCGCTCAAGTGCACGCGACAGACGCTCCCCGTCATCCAGATCGATGTAGACAGGAACCACTCTGTTTTTGCCAAAATAATCCCTGATCCTGATATAAGACTCCAGAGTACCGATCACCAGATAATCGTTTTCCTCCAGTTCGATCTGACTGTCCTTCGCCATAAAATAGTACCATGTGCCATATACCGTATCATAGGAACGGCACTCAATGATCCTGTTCTCCGCCTGCAGGCAGGCCATCCCCTCGATCGTCGTAAAATGATACTCCACACCTTCCTGTTCCCCTGCACGGATCGGACGCGTCGTGTAGGGAACGATCCGCTTCAAATGAAGAGACGGATTCTCCAAGAGCTTTTTATAAATCGTATCCTTTCCCGATGAACTTTTCCCGACAATACAAAAAACTCTCCCCATCTGTTCCCCTCAACGGCTCTGATCCCGAACCAGATGACATACTGGCCGGATTGAGCGTGCTTTAAAACTGTATTGAATGCTATACTTCCACAACACGGACCATGTTTGTATTGCCGGCAACACCCAGAGGCACACCCGCGGTTATCACAACCTTATCCCCAGGACCGATCAGCCCTGCATCTACGCTCGCCTTCACCGCTGTATTGAACAGCTCCTCCGCATCATCTTCCTTCGCGATCAGCAGCGGACTGACACCAAACATCAGCGCCATCTGCCGATACACCATCTCATCCACAGCACAGCCGATCACCGTGCATCCCGGCTGGTATTTTGATATCATGCCTGCTGTAAATCCAGACATCGTCACAGTAATGATCGCCTTTGCATTCAAATCCATGGCGGTCGTACAGCACGCATGGCAGATTGCCGTCGTTACTTCCTCATTATTCTCCCAATTGTGGCTTCTCTCCCGCAGTCTTGCCGCATAGCAGATATCCTCTTCTGTGCGCTCCGCGATCCTGCTCATCGTCTTCACAGCCTCGATCGGATATGCGCCGGCAGCGCTCTCCCCACTGAGCATGATCGCAGACGTGCCATCATAGATCGCATTGGCCACATCCGTTGTCTCCGCTCTGGTCGGCCTTGGATTCTTGATCATAGAATCGAGCATCTGCGTCGCTGTTATGACGATCTTTCCGAGCTGCAGTGCCTTTTTAATCATTTTCTTCTGCAGAACAGGCACTTCCTCGAGCGGGATCTCAACTCCCATGTCACCTCTTGCCACCATGATCCCGTCAGAAACCGCCAGGATCTCATCCAGGTTATCAATCCCCTGCATATTCTCGATCTTGGATATCACCTTCATCCTGCCGCCATGCTCCCCGATCAGTTTCCTGACCGCCAGCACATCATCCGCACATCTCACAAATGACGCTGCGAGATAATCATACCCCATCTTCACGCCAAACAGAATATCATCCCTGTCAACGTCACTGATATAAGGCATGGAGAGAATCGCACCTGGCACGTTGATCCCTTTGTGATTTGAAATATAGCCTCCATTGATCACTTCGCACACGATATCCGTATCTTCGATCGCCTTGATCGTAAGCTCGACCAGTCCATCATCGATCAGTATGCTTTTTCCTATTTCTACATCATTCTTCAAATTCTTATATGTTATGGATGCCCTGTCTGCAGTCCCCAGTACCTCCTCCGTCGTGAGCCTGAATGTCGCACCTGTCTCGAGGCAGACTTTTCCACCCTCAAAATCCTTCAGCCTGATCTCTGGCCCCTTCGTATCCTGCATGGTCGCAAGAGGAAGTCCTAACTCCCTCGCTGCCCTTCTCGCCCTCTCAAGCTTGATCTGATGCCCCGCATGATCCCCATGCGAAAAATTGAATCTGGCCACGTTCATTCCAGCCAGAAGCAGTTCCTTTAACTTTTCTTCGCTCTCAGAAACCGGACCGATCGTACAGATAATCTTGGTTTTTCTCATAAAATGTATAATCCTTTCTATCAAATTATTCAAAGCATTCTGCAAAATATCCTACTTTTGTCTTTACATTGCCTGTCCTGCGTTCATTATGCCACTCTATGGTCAGAAATACCCACAAGGCCATATTTTCTCCTGTCTCTCTGTATGTGGATCCTTCCCCTCTGTATATAAAGCGTCTCCAACAAAGAACAGTACTTATCCGCCGTCGTCACGATCCACGCCTCCCTGCACATAGGCGGGATCACCGTGAGCGGCCACATATGTTTTATGATAATATCCTTCTGCCTGGCAGATAAATGATATTCTTTTCCCGCATTGTACAAGGCCCTTGCCGGATGAAAAAAGCCATGTAGCCTATGGGAATTTACCTTGTCGCTCTTGTGCCAGTCATACAGAAAATAATCGTGAAGCAATGCACCTCTGATCAGATCTCTTGTATTGCACCTGATCTTAAATCTGTCCCTGATATATAAACTAGCCCTTGCGACATTGATACAATGCTCCTGCACCGACATATTCCCATGCTGAATATACTCTTTCGTACTCTTAAAATTTTCAGATTCCAAAATATCATTTGCATATTTTCTTAATTCATACTCATACATAAGTTTGCTCCCATTTCAGT
>VSNO01000007.1 GCA_009774375.1 Lachnospiraceae bacterium | reverse complement strand
TTTTTTAGAAACTGGATATAATAAATATTTTTTATAAATTTCTCAAATTACCTATTGACATTTCTTAGCTGGACTTTTCTGGCAGGCGCTGCGGTGTGAAGCGCAGTCCGAAGGAAAATGTGAACTGCTCCTCGCGGAACTGGTACTGTTCCTCCGGCTCCGGGCCGCAGCTGTTGGAGCCGATCCCGTCCTGTCTGTAGTCGATGCACAGGATCGTGTGCCCGCTGGGATTCAGCTCAAAATTGTGCGCCTTTTCCGTGAGCTCCTCCTGTGTGTAGCGGGAAGCGTTGAAGGAGAAGGGTACGGCGGACGCCGCGGAGAGCGCACGCTTTCCGTCCGTGAGCGTGACATAGCTCACATCCCAGTGGCTCCCGTTCTCCTGCGGTTTGATGTAATCCTCGAAAAGGGAGTCTGCCGTCCCCTCGAAGATGCCATGGCAGGCAGCGCGGTGTTTATCCGTATAGCTCTCCATAGGACCAAGGCCGTAGTAGGTCACCTGGTCCATGCGCTCCGGCAGGATCATGCGGATGCCCATCTCGTGACGACCCTGTCATACTGCGCCTCCGCCCAGATGCGCCGGATCTTTCTGTCGTTGTCCGTGGGGGCGCGCCAGATATTGTAGGTCATGGGCGCCTCCAGGATCGCGTCGTTGTGCGAGACCATGCGCGCGAACAGTCCGGTAAACTTATCGTAAGTATAGTGGAAGTGCGTTCCGCGGATCTCGAGATAATGGTCGTCTTCCTCGAGGGTCAGGGGATCGCCTGCATACTCGGCAGTGAGCGGCATCTGCAGCAGTGCCTGCGCATGCTGGCACTGCGCCGTGCTTAAGGGGATTTCGTCAAAGCCAAGCGTCCAGCCGTCGGGAAGCACCCCTCTGCCGCCGCGCAGCAGCCAGGTCACTTTCAGGTAGCATCTGCCGTGGCTTGTTCCGGGCAGCTCCAGCGTCAGATTCTTTTCGCAGTGCGGCGCGATATCCAGCAGTGCCGGGGCGTCCGCCCGTCCTTCCGCGATGCGCGCGCCGTCGCAGGTGACCTCCCACACAGACAGGCAGTAGTCCCTGAGATTTGTGAAATCCAGATAGTTGTGGATGCGCAGGGTATGGGTCTGTGCGTCGAAGGAAACGACTCTCGCGGGGCGGTGGACATTCTTGAACTCCATCAGGCCGGTGTGCGGTCTGCGGTCGGGATAGACCAGGCCGTCCATGCAGAAGTTACTGAAGTGCGGATATTCCCCGTGGTCGCCGCCGTATAGATAGACTTCCCTGCCAGATCTGCTGCGCCCTTTGTATATCGCGTGGTCGCACCACTCCCACACCATACCGCCGCAGGCGCCCTCGTACTGCTGGAAGACCTGGAAGTAGTCTTCGAGATTGCCCGGCCCGTTTCCCATGGCATGGCTGTACTCGCACAGCAGCAGCGGCCTTTTTGCGGCTGCATCGTAGCGGTGGTCGCTGTCCCCGGTGTCCGGCGCGGCGAAATAGGCGTGGATGTCCGCCAGCGGCAGGTACATCCTGCTGAACAGGTCGATGCAGGAATAGTCGTGCGTGGTGCCCTCCGGCACATGCCATGCACTCTCGTAGTGCAGGATGCGCGTGTCGTCATAAGCCCTCGCCCAGCGCAGCGCTTCCTCGAAGGTACATCCGTAGGCACACTCGTTTCCCATGGACCACCCGAACACGCAGGGACGGTTCTTGTCCCGGATGACACACTTGCGCACGCGGTCCAGGGTGGGTTCGATAAACGCCGGATTGTCGGCGATCCATGCATTCTCGGCGCCCCGCTCCTGCTGGTAGGCGCTGAACGTACCGTGGCTCTCATTGTCCGCCTCGTCCATCACATAGAACCCGTACTGGTCGCAGAGCTGGTAGAACTGCGGTGCGTTCGGGTAATGGCTTGTCCGGATCGCGTTGATATTGTGCTCTTTCATCAGGCGCAGGTCCCGGTGCATCTGTTCCAGGCTGATCGCAAAGCCGGTCACCGGATCGCTGTCATGACGGTTCACGCCGTAGAGCTTGATCTTCTCTCCGTTGAAGTAAAAGATACCGTCCCGGACAGCCACCTCGCGCAGACCCAGGCGGTCCGTGATGACTTCCTGCTCCGTCTCGATGACCAGGGTGTAGAGGTACGGATCCTCCGCGCTCCAGAGCGTTATATCGTGCAGTGTCAGGGTGATACTTCCGCACGCCTCCGCACTGGCGCCGCAGAGCACGTTGTGCCGGTCGTCCTCGATGGACACATGCGCGGGAATGCTGCTGCTTAAGCAGGTGAGGCTGATCTCCACATCAGCCTGTCTGCGATCCCGGTCGAGGCGGGTCTTGACAAAGTAGTCGTAAACGCATTCCTCCGGGCGGCTCAGCAGATACACATCCCGGAAGATGCCGCTCATGCGGAACTTGTCCTGGTCTTCCAGATAGCTGCCGTCACACCTTATTATAAATATCCTCTTCATAAAAAGCTTCCTTCAGGTCGTAGATGCTGTTGTAGTAGCAAAACTGCCAGTCCCCGTTGAGCAGCGTGAAACGGTCGGAATGTTCTCTGCATTCCACGAGGTCATACTGTTTTCGGCTGGATGGGATGTAGTATGCCCGGTCGGGCATTGTGTTTTCGTGCAGGATCGTCAGATCCTCAAAATATTTTGGTACGATCATGGGTTCCTCCTAATCTGCGCGCAGCGGCGCACTTTTGTCATAAATCCACATGGAACAATAATTAAAATATTTTTAATAATTGGGCGTATTGCTTAAAAAGTATCCATACTTTTCTGACAAAAGATAAATATAGTATAGCATAGAATTGTAAAAATGGAAAGAGTATTGTGTAAAATGTATAAAATTAAGCGTTGCGTAATTTTTCTTTTTGTGCTATCCTATTAAAAATTTAAGGTTTTACAAATGACGGAAAAATAAAGGGGAAAAGTTCATGGGAATTACGGAAGAACAATAGGAGGGTACTTATGCAGGTATTACAGGGGAAGAATCTGCTGCGCATCAAGGAAACCAATCAGTCAGCAATTCTGCGCATGATCTACTATTATGGTCCGATCAGTCGTTCCGACATTGCACAGAGACTGGAGCTGACTCTTCCGACGATCACGACCAACATTAACAAGATGCTGGGGGAGGGACTGATCAAAGAGACGTTTATACGGGGAAAGGCGCCGAACCCGAGCGGGAGGCGCGCCCACCCGCTGTACATAAACCAGCAGGCATGTTATTTTGGCGGTGTGGAGCTCAAGAACACAAACTGGAGTGTCTGCGTGACGGATTTTGGCGGGAGGACACTGGCGTCCGCCGAGGGTGTATGCCCGGATGGGGATTATGATAATTTCATGTGGCAGATCGGCAGGGATTTTACGGCATGCCTGCAGGAGAGCGGCAAGAGGCTGGAAGATCTGTGCGGGATCGGGATCAGTCTGCCGGGGCTGGTGGACCGCGAGAAGGGGATCCTCAAGATCAGTTCCCGATACCGGTGGATCGAGCGGGAGGTCTGCAGTGATTTCGCACGGCTGACGGGATATCAGGGCAAGATCACGCTGGAAAACAATGCGATCGCCCGCGGTCTGAGCGCGCAGCTGTTCAACTGGGATGAGGTGGAGAAGGGGAAGTCCTTTGCCTATCTGGTGGTGTCAGCGGGGATCGCGTGCCCGTTTTTCCTGAATACGTCGAGCTACCGCGGTTCCGTGGTGGATGCCGGGGAGGCGGGACACATGGTGATCGATCCGCACGGCCGTCTGTGCGTCTGCGGAAATCATGGATGCCTGGAGGCCTACTCGAGCGAGTATGCGATCATCAATGACTGCAAAAAGGAGATGGAGCAGGGGCGCGCAGGGATCCTCAGGGAGATCAGCGCGGAGAGGCGGGAACTGACGATCAAGGATGTCGTGCAGGCGCAGGAGAGCGGGGATCGGGATGTGTGCCGGATCGTGGAGAACGCGATCTACATGCTGGGTGTCGCCGCGACCAACATTATCAATTTTGCGGGTCCGGACATCATGCTGGTTGACTGCCAGCTGTTCAGGAATGCGTCAAACAGGCAGCTTTTCCTGAATTATACACAGGGAAACCGGAGTAATCCTGCACATTATAAATACTTTAAGACGACGATCTCGTTTGTGGATTCCGACCGTTTTATCGGAGCGCTGGGGGCGGCGGCGGCGGCGATCGACGAGAAGCTGGAAATTGTTATGTGAGAAGCGGGTGCGCTGTGCACTCGCTTTTTTTTAACCAAAGATTGATTGTATATTTTGTATATTTTGCACATATCTTTATAAAAACATTTGTGATATTCTTTAAATAATTAATAAATTTAAATAATTGACAATTTAAACTTAACAAAGGAGTGGAGAAAAATGAAGTATTTTTTTGACAGCGCGAAAATGGATGAGATCAAGTATGCGTATGAGACGTTTGGAATTGACGGTGTCACGACCAATCCCCGCCATATCATGCTGAGCGGAAAGCCCTTTATGACAGCGATCACGGATATCGCGGAGTGGATCAAGGAGCAGGGGCTTGACGGGTATGAGACGTTTCCGGTCTCCGTCGAGATCAACCCGCATATCGATGATGCGCAGGAGATGGTGGAGGCGGCGCAGAAGATCGTAGCCATCAGCCCGAATTTCGTGATCAAGATCCCGGCTACGGAAGCGGGTGTGACAGCGGGCAGAAAGCTGGAAAAGATGGGGATCCGCACCAATGTGACACTCATCTTCTCGCCGGCGCAGGCGATCCTTCCTGCTAAAAACGGGTCGAAGTTCGTGTCGCCGTTCATCGGCTGGAAAGAGGCCAACGGCGAGGACTGCAGGGCGTACATAGAGGACATCGTCACGATCTACAAGAATTATGGCTTTTATCAGAAGACAGAGATCATCTGCGCGGCGGTGAGGACGCCCAAACAGATCGTGGACTGCGCGCGGGCAGGGGCGGACATCGTGACAGCAGGGCTTGACGTGTACAAGGACAGCATGAAGCATGCGTTCACCACACAGGGCATCGGCACGTTCACCAACGCATGGGATAACACTGTGACAGAATGATCCGGAACCGCGGCTGACGGGAAAAGCCGGCGCGGACAAATGGAAGATAGGGGGAAACATGAAGCATATTTATCTGAATCTCAAACGATTTGATGTTCCTGTTGAATACGGCGGTGTGAACCGTCTGGCGCCGATACCGGAGTGGGCGGCGCAGATCGTGTCCCGGACACAGGAGGGACTGAGGCAGTACGACCCCGCCAGGGTGGAGTTTGTCCAGTTTTTCCCGGAGGCGCATCTGTTACAGGCGGTGGCTGCGCGCGCGGACGGCAGTCCGGTGCAGATCGGCAGCCAGGGCGTTTACCGCGACAACACGGCGCCGGGCGGCAATTTCGGCGCATTTACCACAAACAGGCCGGCGTCGATCGTGAAAGCGCTTGGCTGCGGGGCGGTGCTTATCGGGCACTGCGAGGAGCGCAATGACAAGAAGGGAATCTTGGCGGAGGCAGGCGTCACGGACGCGGCGGCGGTGAACAGGCTGCTGAACCGGGAAGTACAGTGTGCCGTGAACGCCAGGCTGAAAGTCGTCTACTGTATCGGTGAGACGCAGGAGGAGCAGCCCCAGTGGGAGTCCGTGCTCGGTGAGCAGCTTTCAGTCGGACTTGAGGGGGTGGATAAGGACCGCGTGGTGATCGCCTACGAACCGGTGTGGAGCATCGGACCGGGCAAGACGCCCGCCGGCAAGGAGTACATCACAAAGATCGCGCGCTTTGTCAAGGAGCGCACAGGCGGCATGGACGTGGTGTACGGAGGCGGTCTGAAGACGGACAATGCGGCGATGCTGGCATCCATCGAGGAGATTGACGGCGGTCTGATCGCCCTAACGCGTTTTCAGGGGGAGATCGGGTTTTATCCCGAGGAGTATCTGGAGATCGTGCGTCTGTATCTGGAGGAGTCTGAGAAATAGGAGGAAATTGCGATATGAAACTGGAATTTGAGTATGGGCATGGCACGATCAGCGCGGAGCTGCCGGACACCACGGATGTATTTATCCCGGGCGAGACGGTTCCGGATCCGGAATGTCTTTCCCAGGACTGGGACAGCCTGTATGCGGCGACGCTTGAGAGCATCCGCAATCCGATCGGAATGCCGACGCTCACGCAGTTGGCGAAGGCGGGAGACCGCGTGGTGATCGTGATACCGGATATCGTCAAGGGAGGCAATCAGCCGACCTCGCACAGAAAGGTGGCGATCCGGGCGTGTCTGGATGAGCTCTACAGCGTGGGCGTGGAGAAAAAAGACGTCCTGCTCCTGTTTTCCAACGGGCTGCATCCGCGCGCGACCGTGAAGGAGATGCGCACGATCTTGGGCGAAGAGCTGTTTGGGGAATTTTATCCGTCGGGACAGATCACGAGCCATGACAGTGAGGACTATGAACACCTGGTCGACCTGGGCTACACGGAGGCGGGCGACCATGTGATCATGAACAAATATGTATACGACGCGGATGTGGCGATCCTGATCGGACACACACAGGGCAATCCGTACGGCGGATATTCCGGCGGCTACAAGCACTGTGCGACGGGCATCAGCCACTGGCGGAGCATCGCGGCCCATCACGTGCCGGATATCATGCACCGCCCAGATTTTGTCCCGGTATCCACGAGCAGTGTGATGCGCGAGAAGTTTGACCGTCACGGGATGCTGATGGAGGAGAAGATGGGCAAGAAATTCTTCTGCTGCGACGCGGTGCTGGACACGAAATCACGCCAGATCGAGATCCATTCCGGCTATGCGAAGGAGATGCAGCCTGTGAGCTGGAAGACGGCGGACAAGCGCACTTATGTGCACTGGGCGGAGAAAAAATATGATATTGTAGTCTTTGGCATGCCCACTAATTTCCACTATGGCGACGGGATGGGGACGAACCCGATCCAGATGATGCAGGCGCTCTCCGCGCAGGTCATCCGCCACAAGAGGGTGCTTGCCGACCACTGCGTGTTCATCGTGCCGAGCATCTGCGACGGCTGGTTCCACGAGGAGCGGTGGCCGTATCTGAGAGAACTGTACGAGATGTTCCAGCACGACTCCATGAACATCCTGCCGGACATGAACCGCTACGGCGAGTACTTTGCCACGAAGGAGGAGTACATCCGCAAGTACCGTTTTGCCAATGCATTCCATCCGTTCCACGGCTTCTCCATGATGAGCTGCGGCCATCTGGCGGAGGAGCACACGAGCGCCATCTATATCGCTGGAGCCAGGGAGCCGGGGATCGCAAGAGGCATGGGGCTCAAGACACGGGCGACCGTGGAGGAGGCGCTGGCAGATGCGATGAAGAAGTATGTGGGACCCAATCCCAATATTCTGGCGCTGCCAAAGACATTTACGACGGCCGCGGTCCATCTGTGCATGAAGGATCCGGCCGAGAACAGCCACACGAGGGACGGACACGGACATCCCTGCTGTGGATAAGGAATAAGGGGGCATAACATGAACAATGAGAAAAAGAAAAAAATAGTGATCAATGACAAGGTCTGGCTGCTGATTTCCCTGTGTGCCGCCCTGCTGGTATGGTATCTGCTCTCTCTTGGAAAATCCACCGGAAGAAGCTTTCCGTTTGTGGAGAAGGTCGTGCCGTCCGTCGGGACGATGATCGAGAGGGGCGCGTTCTGGAAGGATATCGGCAGCAGTATGTTCTGCGTGGCGGCCGGGTTTGGACTCGGGTTTGTCACGGCACTGCCGATCGCGTTTCTGATGGCGTGGTATCAGCCTGTGCAGAAGATCATCGAGCCGTGGATCAATTTTATCCGCAATATCCCGGCACTGGGATACGCTCCGCTGCTGGTCATCATCTTTGGCGTAGGGCAGAAGCCGGCGATCATTCTGATCTGGATCTGTACGTTTATGACGATGAGCATCACGATCTATCAGGGGATCAAAAATATCGATGTCACTTTGATCAAGGCAGCGCGCGTGCTGGGTGCGAACGACTTTGACATATTCATGAAGATCATCTGTCCGGCGACGGTGCCGTTCATCATCACGGCAGTCCGGCTGGGGCTTGGCGCGGCGCTCACGACGCTGCTCGCGGCGGAATCCACGGGTGCGCAGGCAGGTATCGGTATGAGGATCCGCTCCCTGTCAAACTCCTTTGAGTCCGCACCGATGCTGATGTACATCATACTGCTTGGCATCATCGGACTGATACTGGTAAAAGTGGTCGATATTATTGAAAGGAAGCTAACAGGATGGCAGGAGAAGATAAATTAGTAAAATTAAAGATAGACAATGTCTACAAGGAATATCAGGGGCGCAACGGCAAGACGGTCGCCCTCAACGGAGTCAATCTCGACATCCGCGAAAATGAGTTTATCTGTGTGGTAGGGCCGTCGGGATGCGGCAAGTCGACACTCCTGAACATCATTGCCGGCCTTCTGGAGCCCACCAGCGGTTCGGTTTATCTGGATGGGAAGCAGATCGAGGGCACTGGCGTCGAGCGCGGCGTGGTATTCCAGCAGTATGCCCTGTTTCCGTGGCGGACTGTCATCAAGAATGTCATGTTCGGACTTGAGATGAAGAAGGCGCCCAAGGAGGAGGCAAGGCAGATTGCGTTAAAGTACATCGAGGCGGTAGGACTCAAAGGGTTTGAGAACGCATATCCTAAGGAGCTCTCCGGCGGTATGAAACAGCGTGTGGCGATCGCCCGCGCCTATGCGGCGAACCCCGAGGTGCTGCTCCTGGATGAACCGTTCGGCGCCCTGGATGCGCAGACCCGCGTCCAGTTGCAGACGGAGCTTCTGAATACCTGGGAGAAGGAGAAGAAGACGTGCTTTTTCATCACGCACGACGTGGACGAGGCGATCATTCTGGCCCAGCGCGTCATCATCATGAGCGCGCGGCCGGGGCGCATCAAGCGGATCGTGGAGATCGACATTCCGTATCCAAGGACACAGGAAACCAAGTCCGACGAGCGGTTCCTGCAGCTCAAGGCAGAGATCTGGAATGAGGTATATCAGGAATTTTTGGAGGTCAGGAAATAAAAGATCTCCGATCAAAAAAGGGTCCCAATATCCACAAAATATTTTTTAATAGGAGGAAAAAACAATGAAAAAGTTATGTGCACTGTTACTGACGGCTGCGATGGTATTCTCCATGACAGCCTGCGGCAATGATGGAGGCAGTGACCAGCAGACATCCGCGGGGGCGGACAAGCAGCAGGAGTCAGCGCCGGCGAAGGAGGAAGCCGAGGCACCCGCTCCGGCAGAAACGGCAGCTCCGGCGGAGACAACGGCGGCAGAGCCCGAGAAGGAAGCGGTCGAGACGGTGACGCTCAACGTAGCGTACATGCCCAATTACGCGTCACTCTGGTCTGTGCTGACCGGTATCGATCAGGGCTTCTTTGCAGAGGAAGGAATCGAGATCAAGCTGTGGGAGTTTGCGGACGGACCGTCTGAGATCGCGGCTATGGAAGGCGGAAGCATCGATCTGGCATACATCGGACACGGCGCGCACAAGCTGTGCATTAACGGACAGGCGTCCATCTTTGCACCGAGCTCCGTGCACAGCACAGACAAGATCATCGTGGTGCCGTCGTCAGGTGTGACATCCGTTGACGATATCGCAAACCTTGCTGGAAAAAAAGTAGCTTACAACGCAGGGTCTTCTTCGGAGACAGCGCTGAATGGCGCGCTGGCAGCCGCAGGACTCACCATGGATGACATTGATGCGTATGAGATGGATGCGACGAACATGGTGGCAGCGATGTCCTCCGGTTCCGTGGATGCCTGCACGGCGTGGAATCCATACAGTGCTCAGATCCTGAAAAACTGCGAAGGCTCGATCGAGCTTGAGTTTGCTACGGACTCTGTGAACCTGTCAAGCTGGATCTGCCTGCCGGACTATGCGGAGGAGAACCATGATATCCTGGTGCGCTTCAGTCGCGCACTCTACAAGGCAATGTCGTACTCTTCACAGGAGGAGAACTATGATTATGCAGTCGGCCTGTATGCGAAGCAGTGTGCAAAGGACAAGGAAGCATGTCTGGTGGAGACCGGTGATGCGACATGGTTCAGCGCGGACGACGTGAAGAGCGGGATCGCGGACAATACGATGCAGGATTACTACACACGTCAGCAGCAGATGTTCATTGAAGGCGGCGCTGTGGAGGGAGAGGTTCCCCTGGAGAATTACGTGCTGTTTGATGTGATGCAGGAAGCGCTGGGCAACTAAGCCTGTGCGGGACGGACAAATCTGACAATATAATATTGCATGATTGAGAGGAAAAGACTCTGTGGAGCGGCTTAAAAGTCTGTTCCCGGAGTCTTTTGTCAAGTTGATCAGGGAAATAAGATAGGGATGGAGGGATGACAAAGTGGTAGAAGTACATTATAATGCAAAAGCCTCCGAGGTTGTTGTCTATGCGGCAGAAGAGCTGGCCGCATATCTGGAGAGGATGCTGGATCCGGCGCTGGATCTGGAGATCAGCCTGGACAGCGACAGCAGCGCTTTTGCGGCGGACTGCAATGACAGCTTCCGTGTGCGGATCTGCGTGGATGGCGAGAACGGCGGCACCATCGTCGGCAGCAACGACAGGAGTGTGCTGCTTGCAGTGTATGATTACCTGCAGTATCTGGGCTGCCGATTTCTGATGCCGGTCAGGACCTGCGAGATCGTTCCGCGCGTCGGCAGGGAACATCTCGCGGCAGTCTATGAGAAGCAGGCGTCCTATTTCCACCGGGGCGTGTGCATCGAGGGCGCGGACTCGTTTGAGAATATTATGGATTATATCGCATGGCTGCCAAAGGCCGGCTTCAACAGCTTCTTCCTGCAGTTTAAGTCGCCCTACGCGTTCCTGCACCGCTGGTACAGCCATGAGCGCAATCCCTACGCCGGGGAGGAGCCTTACACGCAGGAGGACGCGCAGCGCGACATGGTGCTGTTCGAGCAGGCGGCCAAGAAGAGGGGGTTGCTGGTGCACAAGGCGGGACACGGCTGGACAGGAGAGGTTCTGGGCTATCAGACCGTATCGTGGGACACCGGCGCAGAGCCCGACGAGGAGCAGTACCGCCACAGGATGGCCATGATCGGGGGCAGGCGCGAACTGTTTCACGGGATACCGGCAAACACAAACCTGTGCTATCACAACGGGGATGCGGTGGACGCGTTCGCCGCGCTGGTGACAAAATACGCGCGGGAAAATCCGTACATGGACTATCTGCATGTGTGGCTTGCCGACACGCACAACAATCTGTGCGAGTGCGAGGACTGCTGCAAAACAACGCTGTCTGACCAGTATGTGGAGCTTTTGAACGAGATCGACCGCAGGCTGACACAGGAGGGGCTGAAAACGCGCATTGTGTTCCTGCTGTACCAGGAGCTGCTGTGGCCGCCAGAGGTCAGCAGGCTTGAGAATCCGGACCGCTTTGTGCTGATGTTCGCCCCGATCAGTCGCACCTTTGAGAAGAGCTACGAGCTGGACGGCGCGCAGACGGCGCTTCCGGAATTTCACAGGAACCAGGTGACGCTGCCGGTCAATCTGGGGGAGAACATGGCATTTCTGCGGGCATGGCAGAAGATTTTCACAGGCAGCGGTTTTGTGTACGATTATCCGCTGGGCAGGGCGCACTACGGGGACTTTGGATATGTCCACATCGCGCGGGTGCTGAACGCGGACATACGCAAGCTCGACGAGATGGGGCTTGACGGCTACATCAGCTGCCAGGAGCTGCGCGCCGCCTTTCCCAATGCGCTGCCAAACTATGTGATGGGACACACCCTGTTTCAGAAGAACTGTCCGGTGGAGGAGCTGATCAGGGAGTATTACCGCGCATGTTATGACGCGGATGCAAAGGCGGTGCTGGACTATCTGTCCAGGCTGTCCGAACTGAGCGGCTGCGACTATGTGAATGGCAAGAGCGCGCGGTGCGATGCGGACATTGCGGTGCGCATGGAGGAGGCCGTCCGCTGCTGCGAGGCGTTTGCGGAGACCGTGCGGCGCCATCAGGGCGAGGACGGAGCCTGGGAGTCCATTTACTGGGAAGTACTGGAGTATCACAGAAACTATGTGATTCTGTTTGCGCGGACGCTGAAGGCACTGGCAGAGGGGGATCAGGCGCAGGCGGATCAGAAGTGGGAGATTTTGCGGGAGTACATCTGCAAAAATGAGGAGAAGTATCAGCCGTATCTGGATGTGTACCGCGTGCTGGAGGTGACACAGAATTATACAGGGCTGCACCGACAGAAGTCATAAGAAAAGAGAAGGAGAGGATTGCGTATGAGACATGAATATTATTATTATGACAAGGAACAATTTCTGAAGGCGCCGAAGCTGCCGGTCACCGTGCTGCCGGACAATGAGACCGTATTCCGCGCGATCGCGCAGGAGATGGCAGATGAGATCAAGCGCAAAAACGCGTTGGGCGAGCACACCGTCTTCATCTGTCCGGTAGGACCGGTGGGACAATATCCCTATTTTGTGGAACTCGTGAACAATGAGGATATCAGCCTGAAAAATGTGTGGTTTCTGAACATGGACGAGTATCTGACGGATGACAGGGCATGGATCGACAAGGAGGATCCGCTGAGTTTCCGCGGGTTCATGGACCGCGCAGTGTATGACAGGATCCGCCCGGAGCTCGTGATGCCGCAGGAGCAGCGGGTGTTCCCGGATCCGGAGGATCCCGGCAGAATGGCGGAGCTGATCCGGCAGCTGGGCGGTGTGGACATCTGCTTTGGCGGGATCGGCATCAACGGGCATCTGGCGTTCAATGAGGCGGACGACACGCTGAGTGCGGAGGAATTCCGGAACTTACATACGAGGGTGCTCGAGATCAGCCGCGAGACCAGGACGGCGAATGCGATCGGCGACTTGAACGGGGCGATCGACGACATGCCGCGCTACTGTGTCACGATCGGGATGAACGAGATCATAAATGCCAGAAAGATCCGGATCGGCTGCTTCCGCGACTGGCACCGCAGCGTCGTGCGCCACGCGGCATACGGCGAGATTTCCGCGCATTTTCCGGTGACGCTGGTTCAGGAACACCCGGATGCGCTTCTGCGGGTGACAGAGTTTGTGGCGAAGCTGCCGCATGAGATTTAAGGTGGAGGAGATCATGAGAGAACAGTATATTATCAACGCTGACATATATGTGGAAGGACAGTTTCGGACGGGCGTTCTTGGGATCCATGAGGGGACGATCCGCTTCTATCCGGCGGGATGTGAGATCCCGGCGGATGCGGAGGTCATAGACGGAACCCACAAAAAGGTAGTCCCCGGGTTCATTGACATTCACACGCACGGTGCGGTCGGAGTGGACGTCAACGGGGCGTCCGCGGATGATTTTGAGAAGATCGGCAGTTTCTTTGCGGGGAACGGCACGACAGCCTGGCTGGCGTCCGTGCTGACGGACACGTCAGAGCAGACAGACCGGTGCATCAACGCGTACAGGGAGTACCGGGATCATCCGCGCAGCGGCGCCAGACTGCTGGGATTTCATATGGAAGGACCTTTTCTGGCAGCGGAGTACAAGGGCGCCATGCCCGAGGAGCTGCTGCGGACGGGCGATATCGGGCTGGTGGAGCACTATCAGGCCATGGCGGAGGGCGCGATCCGCTACATCACAGTCTCCCCGGAGGTGGAGGGCGTGATGGACATGATCCCGGCACTGGCAAAGAGCGGGATCACGGTGGCGATCGGCCATTCCGGCGCGGATTATGCGACTGCGATGGACGCGATCCGGCGGGGGGCGCGCGCGATCACCCACACGGGAAATGTCATGCGGCTGCTGCACCAACATGAGCCTGCGATCTGGGGAGCCGCGCTGGAGTCTGACGCGTACTGCGAGATCATCTGTGACGGCAGGCATCTGCACCCTGGCACGGTCCGCCTGATCATCAAGACAAAGGGGATCCACAGGGTGGTGGCTGTCACGGACTCGATCATGGCCGCCGGACTGCCGGACGGCAGTTATCATCTGGGCGTCAACAGCGTGGTCGTGGAGAACGGGGACGCCAAGCTGGCGTCGACAGGCGTGCGCGCGGGCAGCACGCTCACGCAGGGGACGGCGCTCAAAAACCTGCTTGCCTTTACGGGGCTTCCCCTGACGGACATCCTGCCAATGCTGACGGAGAACCCGGCGAAGCTGATCGGCGTCTACGACAGAAAGGGTTCGATCGCCGACGGCAAGGACGCCGATCTGGTACTGCTGAATGACAGGAATGAGATCGCCGACGTGTTTATCGGCGGCACGCGCTGGAAAGGGAGTGCGTCATGGAATATATCATAATCGTGCTGGTGTGTTTCCTGTCCTCCGTGGTGGGGGCGGTCTGCGGCATTGGCGGCGGTGTGATCATCAAGCCGGTGCTGGACGCGACGGGGATCCTCGCGGTGACGACCGGCTCCTTCCTGTCCGGCTGTACCGTGCTGTCCATGTCGGTCGTGTCCTTGTACAAAAATATGCGGATGAAGCACGATTTTGTGTTTGACAAGGCGTTTGCGACCGTGATCGCGGCGGGCGGCGTGGCGGGCGGTCTGTCGGGCAAGGCGCTGTACGAGCTGGTTCTGGACAATCTGTCGGACACGAGCCATGTGGGCGCCGTGCAGGCCGCCGTTCTGCTGGTGATCACGCTGGGGACGCTGCTTGCGACCGTGTACAAACAAAAGATCAGGACGAAGGAGCTGACGAGCCGCCCGGTCATTTTTCTGATCGGGGTGGTTCTGGGGATCTTTTCCTCCTTCCTGAGCATCGGCGGCGGGCCGATCAACCTTGTCGTGCTCTTTTATTTCTTCTCCATGACCTCCAAGCAGGCGGCGATGTACTCCATCTACATCATCATGTTCTCGCAGATCGCCAGCCTGCTCGCGGCGGTTGTACAGGGGAGAGTGCCGGACTTTTCGCCGCCCATGCTGGCCGTGATGATGACGTGCGGTATCCTGGGAGGGCTTGCGGGGAGCAAACTCAACAAAAAGATAGACAACAAGGCGGTAGATCACCTGTTTATCGGGCTGATGGCGGTGATCATCGCAGTCAATATCTACAATATCTATCGGTACATTTGAATCTCAGCGTTTTGTTTCAATGTTGGAACGGCTGCCTTTTGGGGGCGAGAGCATAAGAAGAGTCCAATAAAATGAGTTATCAGGAGGGGTGTCGATGAACAGAACGATGAAACAAAGAAAACTGCCGGGGGTGCCCTGCCCGGAAGAGCGCGTATACGAGCTGCACAACAAGCAGATCGCAAGGGTTGCCGCGACCGAGGGCATGGTATTGCTGAAAAATGAAAACGCCATTCTGCCAATCCCAAAGGGCACGGCGGTCGCCCTTTACGGCGCGGGGGCTGCCAATACGATCAAGGGCGGAACCGGCTCGGGGGATGTCAACAGCCGCGGGACGGTCAGCATTTTGGAGGGGCTGACGAACGCAGGCTATCGGATCGTCACGAAGCGGTGGCTGGATGCGTATGACGAGGCGTACGAAGCGGCGCGCGCGCAGTGGCGCGACGCGGAGCAGACAGGCCGGTGAGGGAAAAGACCGGATCAACGGCGGCGGGGACTTTGTGCTCTCCGAGCAGGAAGCGCAGATCATAGAGAGAATGTGCGCGCTGTATCCGCATGTGGTACTCGTGCTCAACACGGGGGGCATCATCGATCTGTCCTTCGCGGACCGCTATCCGAACATTGAGGCGATCCTGTACATGCACCAGCCGGGGATGGAGGCCGGCAATGCGCTCGCGGATCTGTTCTGCGGCGATGTGGTCCCCAGCGGCAAACTGACAGACAGCTGGCCGTGCGCTTATGCGGATTACCCGAACGCGTCCGTGTTCTCGCACAACAACGGGAACGTCGAGAAGGAGGCGTATGTGGAGGGGATCTATGTGGGATACCGCTATTTTGACACCTTTGCGGTCCCTGTGCGGTACTGCTTTGGCTATGGTCTGTCCTACGCGGATTTTGCGATCGAGACACTGGGGATCGAACATTTCAACCTGGGAACGCAGGAGCCGGAGATCGGCGTGAAGGTGCGGATCACCAACACTGGGGAGCGCTACACCGGCAGAGAGGTGGTGCAGCTGTACGTCTCCTGCCCGCAGGGCAGACTCGACAAGGAGTACCGCCGTCTCGTGGGCTTTCACAAGACAAGACCGCTCAAGCCGGGGGCAGGCGAGGAGACGACGATCCGGTTTGCGGTCAGCGCGATGGCGTCCTACCACGAGGATCGCGCAGCATGGATCCTGGAGGAAGGACGTTATGGGATCTTTGTCGGAAACAGCCTGGACACAGCAGTCTTCAGCGCGTCCGTTCAGATGGACGGGGAGGCTGTGCTGATGGAGACGGAACATATCTGTCCGCTGCGGGAGTTCCTGGACGAACTGAAGGGAGATGCAGGGCAGGTTGACGCGCGCAGGCAGGAGTGGCTCGGGGAGGCCGCGGACAAGCCGGAGATGACGATACACAGCTTTGACATTCAGAAGAAAGAGATCTCGTATGAGCGGAATTTCCGCGATTTTTCCGACGAGGTGGCAGCGTTTGTCGACAGCCTGGACACAGAGCAGCTGATCCAGCTTGCGACGGGGGATCTCTCGAAGGGGCAGGGCAGCAATATCGGGGCGGCCGGAAACAGTGTGCCGGGTTCTGCCGCGGAGACGAGCAGCTGTGCCGTCGGACAGGGGCTTGCGGCGATCGTGCTCGCGGACGGGCCGGCCGGACTGCGCCTGAACAAAACCTATCAGGCAGTTGACGGAAAGCCGATGTCCATGCCCTTTGAGATGGCGATCGAGGACGGATATTTTGCGAGGGGAATAGTCGACAGTCAGGGGGAGACATATTATCAGTACTGCACGGCGATCCCGGTCGGAACCGTGCTGGCTCAGAGCTGGGACACGCAGGTTATCAGGGAATGTGGCATGGCGGTGGCGCAGGAGATGGATGAGTTTGGCGTGACGCTCTGGCTTGCACCGGGTATGAACATCCACAGAAATCCGCTGTGCGGCAGAAACTTTGAGTATTATTCTGAAGACCCGCTGCTCTCGGGAACCGTCGCGGCGGCGATGACAGACGGCGTGCAGTCCCAGAAGGGCTGCGGCACGACGATCAAGCATTATGCGTGCAACAATCAGGAGGACAACCGGATGCACTCGGACAGCATCGTGTCGGAGCGCGCGCTGCGTGAGATCTACCTCAGAGGGTTTGAGATCGCGGTCACAAAGTCCCAGCCGATGGCGATCATGACAAGCTATAATCTGATCAACGGCGTTCACGCCGCCAACAGCTATGATCTGTGCACGAAGGCTGCCAGGAACGAGTGGGGCTATCGGGGGCTGATCATGACGGACTGGACGACGACGCACAATAGGCCGGACTGCACGGCGAGCGGATGCATGAGGGCCGGAAACGACATTGTGATGCCGGGGTACGAAAAGGATCACGAAAATCTGAGAAAAGAGCTTGCCGACGGCACGCTCGATCTCCGGGAACTGAAGCTGGCAGTGGGGCATCTGATCCATATCATCTGGCAGTCAAACCAGTATATCACTGAGTAGGAAAACGAACCGATCACGCTGCCGAAATGGGGCGTGGCCATTTTGGAGGAGACAGTCTGAATGAGCGGCACTTGAACGCTGCGCGAACAGGCAAAAGACCGCCCGGATTTCCGGGCGGTCTTTTTGTCGTCATGTTGAGGGGGAAATGGAGTCATAGTCCTGAAAAGGAATGACATTTTACGGAGATTGTGATAAAATATGTATGGTTATCGAAGCGGCAGATTCATATTTTTAAGAAAAGAGGTTTTGGGTATGGAAAAGTATTTACCTGTCATGAGTGGGGACTACAAGAAGAAGCATTATGCCGATGGCGTGTTTGCTTCCATCAGGAAGAAAACGGCAAAGATCTCGTTTGGGATCTATATCTTTTTCGGGATCGTGTTTCTGGGCGGCGCATACGGCGCATACTGGGCGAACGGAAGGATCGAGCAGTACCGTCTGGAGGGGCAGGATGACATGATCAGCGCAGGTTATGTGATCCTGGGCGTTTTCGCGGTTCTGGCAGTCATTGGCCTGGCGTGCATTGTCATCACGATCGTCCGCCATGCGCGCGGGACGAAAAAGTGGAAAGAAAAGTGCGCAAAGAACAGCGGTTACACGGTGAGCGATATGGACGAGTTTGAGCGCCAGACCATGAATATGGAGTGCCGCGCGGTGAAGCTTCTCGGTACAGCGCAGGCGCTGGCAAACGGACAGTCGGACGGCATCCTGACGAGGGACTACATCTACCTGGCGGACGCGCACCACTCGGTCTTTAAGATCGCGGATCTCAAGGCGGCCTGTCTGGTCAGGCAGACCTTAAAGGTGGACAGCATGCCGGTGCACAAAGAGCACAACTTCCTCACGGTCATGCTGCTTGGCAGAAACAGGATCTGTGCCATAGCGGAGTGCACCGAGGAATCTGGCAGAGAGCTGATTTCGTATTTGAAAGAAAAAAATCCCAGAGTCTATACGGCGGATGGGAATGTGATATCCGACGAAGATTTTGAGCGGCTTGTTTAACATTTGAACCGCATTTTGAAGGGAGTGTATGTATGTATCAATTGACAAATAATCGTGAGATGTTATCAAGAAGGGAAATTTTTGAGAAATATCCGGACAAAATAGTCGGCATACGAAATATGACTGAGCCAGACGGAAAACCCGAGAATGCGTTCTTTTCGGAGGCGGAAGTTTATGCTACTCAGGAATTAAATGACATATGCTTAAGTGGCAGCATATACGACCTGGAGAAATCAGGTGATATAGAATTTACTTTTAAAACAGTCAGCATGCCTAATTATATGATGGGGGTGGGTTATTGCTTAAACAATTCAAAATGATGTATCTTAATTCATGTCCGATCATATTTGCAAGTACGCAGTATGGATACGTACAGATATTCGTCGACACGGGAGCAGCCTATCCGGTGTGGACGGGCGACTATAATAAATTAGAGAAGTATCATTGCAGACAGATATCTAAAAATGAAGCGGTTACGATAGAGGTGCTTGGCGGAAATCCCAGAAGTACAGTTTATGTTATCGATATAAGCATAAACGGGATCGGATTTATCGATCTGCCGATACTTGTCAGCAGGATGGAAAGATTTCCGGCAGATCTGCTGATCAGCTCTGGGATGTTGAGTCAGTTTAATATACAATTTAATAATCAGCTTGGGACAATGATATTTGACACGATAAGAGATGCAGCAAGTTATGAATTGTTATTTACGAACGAGAGCGGCAGTGTATTCAGGGCGATTGATGCACTTAGAGATCAGAATCTATTAATTGATACACCCATACCGTTAAAAGAGACAAAACTGTGGAGAGATACATTTAGCATCAACGTATAGAAATGAACACATTGATGATCATAAATGGTTTAGAAAAGGAGAAAACGATGGAAAGAAAATGGATCAGCGAGGTCTATGAAAAGATCCTCGCAAAGGAAGAAAAGGTGGCGCAGCGCAATCGGAACAAGATCCCCTACACGACGAAGGACGGCGTGTTCGACGACAGGGGAAAGACGGAGATCTGCTGGTGGACGAACGGCTTCTGGGGCGGCATGATGTGGCAGCTCTACCACGCGACAGAGAAGCCCGTCTATCTGGAGAACGCGCTGCGCACGGAGATCAGACTCGACGAGAATCTTATGAACCGTCAGGGCATGGATCACGACAGCGGCTTTAAGTGGCTGCCGACAGCGGTCGCGCACTATCGCGTGACGGGCGACATGGCGTCGCGCAACCGGGCGCTTCTGGCGGCGGACAATCTCGCAAGCCGCTTCAATCCCGTCGGAAAGTTTATCCGCGCGTGGAACAACTGGGACGGGAACGAGGACGGTTCTTTCGCGGGGCGCGCGATCATCGACTGCATGATGAACCTGCCGCTTCTGTACTGGGCGGGGGAAGAGCTGCACGATCCGAGATTTTACCACATCGCAAAGATGCATGCGGACACGGCGATCAAAAACTTTATCCGCGAGGACGGATCAGCAAAGCATATCATCGAGTTTGACGCCGAGACGGGCGAGTATCTGCACTCTGTCGGCGGACAGGGCTACGGGCACGGCTCCTCGTGGACGAGAGGACAGGCGTGGGCGGTGTACGGCTTCATGCTGAGCTATATCCACACGAAGGAGGAACGCTATCTTGCCACCGCGAAGAAAGTGGCGGATTATTTTATCGCGAACATTCCGGATTCAAAGCTGATACCGGTTGATTTCAGACAGCCCGAGACGCCCGCTTACGAGGATTCCACCGCGGCGGCGATCGCCTCCTGCGGTCTTCTGGAGCTTGCAAAGTATGTGCCTGAGACTGAAAAGGTAAAGTACGAAGAGGCCGCGCTCGAGATGCTTAAGGCACTTGCGGACAAGCGCTGCAATTGGGACGAGAACGTGGACAACCTGGTGGAGAAATGTACTGCCGCGTACCACGATGCGGATCATGAATTTTCAATTATCTATGGCGACTACTATTTTATAGAAGCAATCTGGAAGCTGATGGGCAAGGAGCTTTTTATCTGGTAGGGGGATAACATGATGGATTATGTGGAACTGTGGGACGACTATTCCATTCAGTTTAATGAAACGCTGGAAGCTGGCTTTGGCGGGGACTGGAATCAGCTGGATCAGGAGGAAAGAGAGATCGCTGGTCTTTGGAAACTGCTGGCGGATGGATATAACGGTGGATTTGAACAATTTTTCTGCAATTGGGGGTATCCCGGATACTGGTATGCGATGTGCGGGCTGAAAAAAATCGGAGACTACGCGCTTCTGGAACGGCTCCATGATACGTACGAGCAGGTTTTTGAGAAATTCAAGGACGATCCGCGGCTGAAAGCGTACTGGGACATTCCCGAATATTTCACGGAACAGGATGAGGTCATACTGGACGAGACGAACGAATATTTCTGGGATGAGGCGGGAGAGCAGTTCGCGAAGCTTGCCTATGAATATTATCATGACCGGTTGAAAAAGGAACCCCGAAAATGAGGTGATGAGTATGAAAAACGTATTTGAACCAAAACATGTAGATTATGAATTAAGCCCGTACACCGGTCTGACGCGCGAGAGCTGGATCGAGGCAGCGGAGTATCTGTTAAACGGGATCTTCCAGAATATCAAAAACTTTGAGGATCCGGTCGTGATGCCGAGGAAGGAGACAGAAGTCACCTATCCGCACAGCGCCGACGCCGTGTGGGAGTTCAAGGCAGAATATTTTGAGGGGCTTGCGCGATCGCTCTTTCTCGCGGCGCCGCTCATTCATATCAAACCGGAGCTTGTGATCAATGACATCCATATCAGAGATTATTATAAGAACCAGATCCTGCGGTCATGCACACCCGGTGACAGCGTGTACGTGGGAAGCTATGCGGAGTGCAGGGAACTGGCTCAGGATCCCAACCCGTTCCGCGCGTTCCAGCAGACGGTCGAGACGTGCGCGCTCGTCATCTGCCTGTGGATGAGCAAGGCGGAGATCTGGGATACATACACGAAGGCGGAGAAGGACGTGATCGCGGACCTGCTGCTCGAGTACGCGTACGGCAATACAGTGCCGCAGAACTGGCGCCTTTTCAACATGCTCGACATGGCGTTTCTGAACATGGAGGGCTATCCGATCGACACGGACATCATGCGGGAGCATGCGCAGGCGATCCTCGCCTACTATGCAGGGGACGGCTGGTATCGCGACGGGCATTCGTTTGACTATTATTCCTGCTGGGCGTTCAACGTCTACGCGCCGCTCTGGAATGAGTGGTACGGCTATGAGCATGAACCGTATCTGGCAAAGCGGTTTGAGGAAAATTCGAACGCGCTGATGAAGACCTACGCGGACTTTTTCGACGAGGACGGTTTCACCAACATGTGGGGGCGGAGCAATATCTACCGCAACGCCGCGACGAGTGCGTTTGACGGCAATATGATGCTTCGGGACTACGAGGCGGATCCGGGACTTGCGAGGCGCATCTCGTCGGGTTCCCTGATGCAGTTTCTGGGGCGGGAGGATTTTCTGTACAAGGGTGTCCCGACGCTGGGATTTTATGGACAGTTCACGCCGCTCGTGCAGGGCTACTCGTGCGCGGAATCCCCGTTCTGGCTCGGCAAGGCGTTTCTGTGCCTGCATCTGCCCGCCGACCACCCTTTCTGGACGGCAAAAGAGAACAACGGCACCTGGGAAAAGCTGGGTGAAAAAGAGGTAAAGACGACAACCCTGGACGGCCCCGCACTTTGTTTCAGCAATCACAAGGCAAACGGCGAGACGATCTTAAGAAGCGGAAAAGTCGTGAAGGACAGGAACGACGTGCACGGCATGTGGAATTATTCCAAGCTGTGCTTCAACACAAAGTATCCATGGGAGTCCGCGCCGTGCCCTTCTGCGGAGTCCGTGCCTCTTGCGTCTGTGGAGTCGCAGCAGTATGTCCTCCACGACGTGACGACGGACACGTACGACAGGGCGAATGTGACATTCTGGCATGGGGAGCGGGACGGCGTGCTCTACCGCAGGCAGTTTTTCGGCTATGACCTCGGGACAGAGTGCCACTGGATGCAGGCAGTAAACCTCGCCGATTATGCGGTGCCCTACGGTGTGATGCGCGCGGATAAGATCAGACTGTGCAGGAAACCGGTCGAGCTGACGCTCGGGGCGTACGGCTTCCCTGATAACGGCACGGAGGTCATCACCAGAGAACAGGAGTACGAGGGCGGAACGGCGCGTGCAGTCATTCTGAAAGGAAAGGACTTCACAGGGCGGGAGAAGCAGCTCGCCATGACCATCTACGACGGCTGGGACAGCCTGAAGACTGTGAACAGCACAGGCACGAATCCGGATTCCGAGCGGTCGGTCATCGTGTACGCAGAGACGGCGAGGCGCAGTCACAATCATTACGAGCAGGCGATCCTTGTCTCGCAGGTGATCACGAAGGAGGCGCTGGCGGATTTTACGGACGATGAACTGTTCCCGATCCGGAAGATCGCCTACACGGATCCGCAGGCGAGAGGCGGCTACGGGCCGGTGACGATCACGCACAGGGACGGGTCGGTGAAGGTGATCGATTTTGACGGGATCGAGGGGAGGCTGATGCTGTAGGAGGTTCTGTCACTCCTGAAGCTTCCTTCCGATCCGCAGGATCACATAAGTTCCCATTCCTTTTGTGCTGTGAAAAACAAGTCCGTATTTATTTCCGTAGTACAATTGGATTCTCTGGTGCACATTTTTTACGCCGTACCCGCCGCTGTCCTTGGTGAGGATCTGAAGGCATTCCTCGTCGGACATGCCGCATCCGTTGTCCATGATCTTGAAGACGATCCCGTCCTCCTCCTGATAGCAGGAGATGGACAGGATCGCCCGGCCGGGAAGTTCACGGTGATCCAGACCGTGCAGGATGGCGTTCTCGGCGAGGGGCTGCAGCAGCAGATTCGGGATGGGGGACGTCAGCACGGTTTCGTCGATATCGTAGACCACGTCGAAAGAATGCGAGTGCATCATCTGCTGGATCGCGATATAGGAGCGGGTGTTTTCCAGCTCGGATGAGATGGTCGTGAGAGGCTGTCCTCTGTTTAACATTGTCCGGTAAAAGGTTGAGAGGAGCCGGGCCATCTGGCTGATCTCGCTCTGACCGGAGACGATCGCCTTGCTGTTTATGAGTGAGAGGCTGTTGTAGAGAAAATGGGGGTTGATCTGGGACTGCAGGAGTTCGATCTTGTATTTTTGCTGCCGGATCTGGGCCAAAAGCACTTCATTTACCAGATTATTCAGGGTATGCACCATTTTCTGGAAAGAGGCGACCAGCTGCCCCACTTCGTCTGTGCTGCTGGGAAAGACAGCGAGGTCATAATTTCCCTGCTCCACCTGCTCCATGCCGGCGGAGAGGCGTTCGATCGGGGCGACGATGACTCTCGAGAGCCAGAAGCTGACAAAAATGATCAGGACGATGCAGACCAGGACCATGCACAGGGCAATGTATGTGATATGGATGGCGGCGGCAGAGACGGCGCTCACAGGGCGGTAGAGCAGGGCGGTCCAGCCGGATGATTCCATTATTTTCTCCTCTGTGATGAACTGTTTTCTATTCAGGGAGGAGGGAAGTATATTCTCCGTCAGATCGGTATACTGGTAGATCTTTTTGCCGGAATCGTCCAGCAGGACGAAACCATAGCTGTTTTCGAACAGACTGTCCGCCGTCATCATGGCTGACCGGAGGTCGATGGACATGCGGATGATATTGGTGTAGGGTACATACTGATAGTACATCTGGCATATCAGGTTCAGGGACGCGCCATCCTCCGACAGGCAGAAAAAGGGCGCGGTAGTCCGGCAGGCCTGCTGGTACCATGGCTCGTCCTGCACTTCCTGCAGGGCGCGCAGGGTATTGTCATGCGGGTAGATGTGGGCGTCCGTGTAGATCGTAATGCCCGTGATATCCTGGTTGAAGGACCGGATCGCCAGAAACATCGGATCGATGGTGTCACGGTATGTCAGATACATTTCATAGTTGGACTGATAGTCCTTTGCGAGTGCGAGACGGATATTTTCATTCCATGCGACGAGATTCATGGCGCTGAGGTAGGAATCCAGCTTGTGCTCCAGCTGCATGACCTCGCGGTGAAGCGTTTCGCGCAGTGCAGTCTCCTCGCGCTCGACGAGCAGCGAGGAGACTCTGCTGTAGGAGAAAAAACCCAGCAGAACGATCGGAATCAGGCCGATGATCAGGCTGGTCCCGATGATCTTATTTCGAAATTTCAAATCTAGAAAATACTGTTTCAAACGACAAATCATAAGTCACCTCTCTGTCGGAACCGCTCGGGGGTTGTCCCGTATAGTTTCTGGAAACTTTTGCAGAAATAGGACGGGTTGGGGTAACCGACCGCCTGGCTGATGTCCGTGATCTTCATATTGGTGTTCAACAAAAGCTCCTGCGCTTTTTCCATACGGATCTGTTTGATATATCTGTTCAGCGTGCAGCCAGTCGTCTGTGCGAAGATGCCGCTCAGATAGTTGGGATTCAGATATACCAGATCTGCGAGGGTATTTAACGTCAGCTCTTCATTGTAGTGCGCGCGGATATACTTTTCTACCTGAAAGACGGCGTAGTTTGGGGCATTCTGTTCCTGCTGAAATGCGTCCACGGCAAGGGACAGATAGTGTTCGATCAGGTTTATGATATCGGAAAAATGGCGGAAACTGTATATTTCGCTGGCGGCGTCCTGCAGTGCCTCGCCGGACTGTCCGGGGACGGCGGACAGGAGCATCCTCAGCAGTGTCGTGCATACGTAGCGGATATAAATATGCGACAGGCTGGGAAGATGCGCATAGTGGTTCAGCAGTGTGTGGATCTGTCTGGAGAGCGTATCCGGCTGCCGCAGCCTGATGGCCGCATCGATGCCCTGCAGAGCGAGGCTGGTCGCGTCATCGATGGAGACCGGATCCGATTCTGCTGCTGCAGACTGCGGTATCGTATCATGAAAATGAGCTTCAATATACTGCTCTGATTTTGCGAATTCTATTTTTCCGGATTCGAGACGGCCGATGATCTCGTTTAAAAGCCGGTGAAATTCTACTGGGTCGACTGGCTTCAGGATATAGCTGACAGCTTTCAGATCCAGGGCTGCCTTGACATATGCAAAATCGTCATAGCCGCTGAAGAACAGGATCTCGATATCAGGGTTGGATGCCCGCACCTTCCGGGCAAGGTCAATGCCGTTTAGAAAAGGCATCTCTATATCGCACAGCAGAATATCCACGCGGCTGTCAACCACCAGTTTCAGCGCGTCGCGGCCGTTTGGGGCTTCCAGAACATGCAGTGCATGTCCGCTGTCCTTCAGCAGGAAGCGGATCAGGTCTCGCTCGTGTGCCTCGTCATCTACGATCAACAGTGTGTACATCGCACTTCTCCTCCCCAATTATCTTAGATTATATGTAGTATAGCATAACCAGATTCCGCGGACAATCAGCGGGGAAGAACAACTGTAAAATGGAATATGAATGTGAAGATTGTTATATTTACTTGGAAATCCAATTGAGGCTATACTAAAGATATCAACGTTGAGGGAACAATGCAAACGATTTAGGGCATCTTTATACACGCTCTGGGGAAAGGAACAAAGTTATGAATAAAAAAGAGATTGGACGCAGGTTAACGGGAATGACAATGGCAGTTCTGCTCACTGGCACCATGGCTGGATGCGCGGCATCGGACACGCCGTCAGACACAGCTTCCGGTGGGACCAGTGCGGTGTCCGGACCAGTCACGGTTTCTATAGGACGTCAGACACTGCAGAATGTCACGTTTCCAAACGGGGATACGTACGAGGACAATGCGTATATCCGGATGGCGGAAAAGGAATTGAACATCGATATCGTGGATGCCTTTGAGGCGACGGGTGACGACTATGACAGACAGGTCTCCCTGGCGCTGTCAGCGGGGGATATTCCGGATATGATGAAGGTCGGAAGCCTGGATGAGCTGGAGGAGCTGTATGAGAATGACCTGATCGCCGATCTCACGGGCGTCTATGAGGAGTACGCGAGCGACTATCTGAAGAAGCTGTACGATTCCTTTGAGGGGCGCGCGATCGACGGAAAGATGGTCGCGCTGCCAGGGACGAACGTGGATACCAGCCCGGGGATCATATGGGTCAGAAGCGACTGGATGGAACAGCTGGGAATCAAAGTCGATGAGGACGGCGACGGCTGCATCAAGCGGGACGAACTGGAAAGCATCGCGGCTGCATTCCGGGACCAGAATCCGGAAAACGCAGAGAATCCGGTCGGTATCGCCTTTGCGCCCTCGTTGACCGGCGGATCGCCGGATGATACCTACAGTCTAAATGCCGTGGCATATTCGATGGGAGCTTATCCCAAGACATGGATGGAAAAGGACGGGGAGATTATCTATGGTTCCACGTCAGAGGAGATGAAGCAGGCGCTTGCCGTTGCGGCGTAGTGGTTTCAGGAGGGGATCTTAGACCCGCAGGTCGGTACGAGGACATGGGACGACATCACGGCGCTGATGGCAAACGGACAATGCGGCATCGCCTTTGGATGCTGGCACATTCCCGACTGGCTGCTGAGCAATGTGTACGCGTTAAATGATAAGGCGGCGTTCAACGCCTATATTTTAGAGGGAGAAGACGGGGCGATAAACTGCAAACACAGCAATGCGACGACGGGCTATATCGTTGTGAGCAAAAAATTTGCGCATCCTGAGATCGCGGTTCAGATCACAAACCTGTTTTATGACGAGCTTGCGAATTCTCCGGAACTGCTTGAGAAATATCCGGAAGTGGCAGATTATGTCCAGAATGCGGTGGACGGATCGAGCAGACCGTTCAATATCGAGATCAATTCCTGCACTTCGCTGTTTGATGACTATTCCGAGCTGGAAAAATGTCTGAATGGGGAGATCACGCTGGAGCAGGTGCGCACTGCGGAACAGCGTTCCAACGTCCCGGTGATCCAGGGATATCTGGACGTGGAGAGCGGGTTCGAACAGTTCACTGCCAGCTGGCGGGAACAGGGCGGAACACAGATCATCCAGGAAATCTCAGAGCAGCTGAAATAGGGATCTGACAGCCACGCTGCACGGGAGCGTGGCTGTTGTTTTTGGAAAAGGAGTTTGTATGGATAGAGATAAAAACGAAAAAATGAAAAAGGTCAGAAGGCGTTCCGAGCTGTCCTACCACCTGATGGTATTTCCGGGATTGTTTTTTCTGATTCTGTTCAGCTATATTCCAATGGTTGGCCTTCTGATGGCTTTTCAGGATTTTGTCCCGGCAAAAGGGCTGTTCCGCTCCGAGTTTGTAGGCTTAAAGCATTTTACATATATGTTTCAGCTCCCGGATATCGGGAAGATCATACGAAATACACTCGTGATCGCTCTTGGAAAAATGATGCTTGGCATGGTGATCGCGATCGCCTTCGCAATACTGCTCAATGAGGTCCGGATCAAGATTATGAAGAAGACCGTGCAGACAATTGTCTATCTTCCTCATTTCCTGTCATGGGTGGTTCTGGCATCCGTTGTGACAAATATGTTCGGGCTGGATGGCTCTGTGAACCAGGTCCTCGCCTCGCTCGGGCTGGAGAAAGTGAATTTTCTGGGAAACAGCAGGGTTTTCCCCAGCCTGATAATCGGAACGGATGTATGGAAGGAATTTGGCTACAGCTCAGTTGTATATCTGGCGGCCATCACGTCCATCGATCCCGGGCTGCACGAAGCCGCGACCATGGACGGGGCTTCGTGGTGGAAAAGGATATGGCATGTGACGCTGCCGGGGATGCTTCCGATCATCCTGCTGATGACTGCGACGAATCTGACCAGCATTCTCAGCGCGGGATTTGACCAGATATACAACCTGTATTCCCCGCTTGTGTATGAGACGGGGGATGTGCTCGACACGTACGTGTACCGGATCGGTCTGGTCGGAAGGCAGTACAGCTTTGGCGCGGCGGTCGGACTGTGCCGCTCGATCGTCGGGATGGTTCTGCTCCTGTCATCCAATGCGCTGACAAAGAAGCTGACCGATCAGAAAATATTTTAAAGGAGGGGAATCCAAATGGTGGAAAATAGAAGTATGCACTCCAGAGTACGGATTACGGTCATATATATCATAGTGCTTCTGCTGGGGTTGAGCTGTCTGCTTCCGCTGCTCAATATACTGGCGATATCCCTGAGCAGCAGTGCGGCAGTTTCCGCAAACCGGGTTGGGGTGCTGCCGGTGGACTTTACGCTGACCGCGTACAATAAAATCTTGTCGGATGGGCAGTTCTGGCGGTCTTTTCTGATCTCTGTGGTGAGAGTCGTCCTCTGTCTGGCGCTGAACCTGGCGGTGACCGTGCCGATGGCCTACGCGATGACGAAAGGGAAAAAGGAGTTCCGGGCAAGAAATATTTATATGAATCTGCTAATCTTTGCGATGCTGTTTAACGGCGGAATGATCCCGACCTATATTCTGGTCAGGAATCTGGGACTGCTGAATTCAATCTGGTCTCTGGTTCTGCCGGGGGCTCTGCCGATCTTCAATGTGATCCTCCTGATGAATTTTTTCCTGGGGATTCCCAGGTCTCTGGAGGAGGCGGCGCTGATGGACGGGGCAAATCCGATTCAGATCCTGCTGCGCATCATGGTGCCGTGTGCCAAACCTTGTCTGGCGACCATATCGCTGTTCAGCATTGTGGGGAGCTGGAATGACTTTTTCAGCGGCCTGATCTACATGCAGAAGGCTGAAAATTATCCGATCATGACGTATATACAGTCCCTGAACGTGGATATTCAGGAGCTGTTAAAGAGCGGTGCGACGAGCAGCGCGCTGGAAAATATCACAGAATTGTCAAACAGGAACCTGAATGCCGCCAAGATCGTCGTCGCAGTCATACCGCTGCTGATGATCTATCCGATCTTACAGAAATATCTGATCACGGGCATTGTAATGGGTTCGGTCAAAGAATAGGAGAGGATGGCAGGATGAAGGATACAAACAATGAGATACGGCTAGAGATAAGGGGGACAGACAAGGCACGGTATGCGCCGGATGATGTTGTGACAGTCAGCGCCCTGACAGAGAACCGGACAAGTTCGCGCAGGGAGCTGAGGCTGGAGCTTGCGGCGTACCATCTGGATCAGGTGATATACAAGGACGGGCAGGTTCTGATCCTGGAGCCGGAGGAGATCCGGACGGTGTCCATCAAATGGCACGCATCCGGGCGGGACTATCAGGGATATCTGATCTGTCTGCGTCTTGTGGAGAGCGGGAGCAATGTGATCGCGCAGGATACGGTCGGTGTGGATGTCTCCTCGGACTGGCTGAAATTTCCACGCTACGGATATCTGTGCGATTACGGGGAGACGGAGGATGCGGAGGAAAAGATCGCACGGATGAACAGATACCACATCAATGTGATCGAGTACTATGACTGGCATGCCCTGCATCACGAGCCGCTTCCGCCGGAAGCCACAAGAAAGTCTCCGGGCGTCTGGGAGGACTGGGCAGGCCGCAAAATTTATGGGGAGACACTCAGAAGATATCTGGACAGCGCACACGACCGAAATATGGCAAACATGGCGTATAACATGATCTATGCAGGGACGGACAGCTTTGTGCGGAATCCGGATGGAAGCCCCACGGAGGCGGCGGAGTGGCAGGTTCATCTGGCTCCTGGAAATGACAAGGGCGAGGGGGCGTTTGTCTTTCATATGGGCGAATCGCCTTCCGGCAATGGCAGCTTGTATATCATGAATCCGCTGGATCCGGACTGGCAGCATCACATTTTCGCACAGGAAAAGCATATTTTTGATGTGCTGGACTTTGACGGATGGCACGGGGATACTGTGGTAGAATGGGGCAGGGTGACCGATGCCGCCGGAGCGCCGCTGGGAAACAGTGAGCAGGGAGAACCGGTCTATGAGATCAAGGAGACTTACAGGCAGTTTCTAAATGCGGCAAAAGAGGCGCTGGGCGGGCGCTGTCTTTCCTTCAACCCGGTGGGCGCGCAGGGAATAGAACAGGTCAATACAAGCCGGGTGGATGCGCTGTATGCGGAGTTCTGGCCGTGGGACCGTGACAGGGACGGCGTCCGGTATGATACATACCAGTCACTTGTGACAGAGATCGAGCGCACCATGGAGGAGAGCAGGCCGTTTTCCGCCGATGGAAAAGGAAAGTCGCTTGCGGTGAAGGCGTATATTAATTATGAGAAGTCTGCAGGAACCATGAACCCGCCGGGCGTGCTGTTGTGCGACGCGGCAGTCTACGCGGCTGGCGGTTCCCGGCTGGAAATAGGGAATGGAGACCATATGCTCCATGTGGAGTATTATCCGGATGATGACATTCTGATGGGTGAGGAGCTTGCGGGAGATATGGTGCGGCTGGCGGACTTTGCCGTGGCGTATGAAAACCTGCTGCGTGACGGCCAGGTGACCGCGCACAATGCGGTAAATATAACGGGTCTGCGGACGAGCAGGGATGGCCGGAGCGATACCGTGTGGGTGTACACAAGGGCAGGCGGCGGCTATGAGATACTCCATCTGATCAACCTGCTCGGAACGGACAATACATGGCGTGACGAGCAGGGAAAAAAGGCAGCGCCGGCGCCTGTGGAGCATCTGCAGGTAAAATATTATCCGGCCAGGGCAGTGGAGAAGGTCTGTGTGGCATCCTTCTCCATAGAGGGCGGAATGAGCAGGGAGCTGTCATATGATAGCGGGAAGGATGCGGGCGGCAGCTATATTGTCTTTACAGTGCCGCAGCTTACATATTGGGATATGGTCTACATGAGGGAAAGGGACGAATGAGATGGACGCGGCTGCGGGCCGGTGACGATCCCGTCAGTTCCCGTCCTCTGATCATTTTTTCCCCGATCAGTGTGATCGGACAAAATACTGGATCATCTATGAGGTGCATCTTCTTTTGTGCCGTGTTGTATTCCTTTGTGTATACAACACGGCACGGTTTTATTCCTCTGCTTATAGGTGGGCGAAATGAAAATTTCGTAAAATTTCGAAAAACTATTTTCTATTTTGGATATACATGGTATAATGCTGACAGCGGCATGACACGGGCGTTGATGCGGTGTTTTGCAACATTTTCATACGGGGAGGAGGGATACACAGCAGATTACCGGAATTGTCGTTGATAAGATTCAGACATGCAGATCACAAACAGAAATAAGGAGGAAAAGGATTGTTATGAAAGAAGCAACAAAAAAGCAGGGAAGAGAGCGCATCCGCGCGATCCTGATGGCGACGGTGCTGCTTTTGATGTCAGTAGTTACCTGCAGGAGCAGCTGCAGATGGAGCAGGATGTGAACGGTACGTGGGTTGCGGAGAAGGAAGGCAACCTGAATGGGACCTACTATACCTATACAGTGCGTGTGCGCGGGGAGGAGAAGGAAGCCTGCGACCCGTATGCCAGGACGACAGGGGTGAACGGTAAGCGTGCCATGGTCATTGACCTGGCGTCCACGAACCCGGAAGGCTGGGACAGCGATGCGGATCCCAATGCCGGACTGACCTACAATGATGCCATTATCTATGAGCTGCATGTGCGGGATCTGTCCTCGGACGGGAGCGCAGGCATCAAAAATGTCGGAAAGTTTCTCGGTCTGACAGAGACAGGCACCGTGACGCCGGGCGGTATTCCGACCGGACTGGATCATATCAAGGATCTGGGCGTGACACATCTGCATCTGCTGCCAATATACGACTACGGATCGGTGGATGAGGAAAATCTGGACAAAGCGCAGTTTAACTGGGGGTATGACCCTGTCAATTACAATGTTCCGGAAGGTTCTTATTCCACGGATCCTTACAATGGGGAAGTCCGTGTGAAGGAAATGAAGCAGATGGTAAAGACGCTGCATGACAACGATATCAGTGTGATCATGGATGTGGTGTATAACCACGTGCAGAGCGCAGGGGATTTCTGTTTTAATATGATCGTGCCGGGATATTTTTCACGGATCGACGAGAACGGTGCGTACTCCAACGGTTCCGGCTGCGGCAACGATACGGCCTCGGAGCGCTCCATGGTCAGGAAATATATCGTGGACTCTGTCAAGTACTGGGCGGATGAGTACCATATTGACGGATTCCGCTTTGACCTGGTGGGACTGATCGACACAGAGACGATCAACCAGATCGTGGAGGAGGTGCACAAGGATCATCCCGATGTGATCTTCTACGGGGAAGGATGGACCATGGATACCATGGTGACCAAGGAGGGTGTCACGATGGCGACACAGCAAAACTCTGTGGAGACACCGGGCTTTGCGTACTTTAGCGACACCATCAGGGATGCGCTGAAGGGCAGTGTATTTGATACTTCCACAGGATATGTATCCGGTGCGGAAGGACTCGAGGAGACGATCGAGCAGTGCTTCATGGGACTCACAGACTGGTGTACGACCCCGGCACAGACGATCAATTACGCATCATGCCATGATAACCTGACAATGATGGATCGTATCGCCCGCTCCACACTTGATTCTTCCAGGGCGGACAGGATCCGCATGAACAACCTTGCGGCGGCGGTCTACCTGACCTCCGAGGGGATCCCTTTCATGCAGGCAGGGGAGGAGATGCTGCGTTCGAAATTAAAGGCAGGCGGCACCTATGACGAGAACAGCTATAAGTCGCCGGATTCTGTCAACAGTATCAAGTGGTCGACACTCGAGGAGACGGAATACCAGGATGTCTATGAGTACTATAAGGGGCTGATCGCGTTCCGAAAGGCACATGCGGCACTGCGGCTGACAAACGCCGAGGATGTGAAGCAGAATGTCACGCCTGTGGACGGACTGCCTGCAAATGTTGTGGCGCTCTCGATCAACGGCGGCGTGAACGGGGAGGCCTCGGACGGTATCTTTGTCATATTCAATCCCAACAACCAGGTGGAGGAGATCCCTCTGCCGGAGGGAGTCTGGGATGTGTTCGTGAACGGGGAGAAGGCCGGCACGGAAGTGCTCGCAACGATCGCGGACGGCAAGGCATCCGTGGAGCCCATTTCTGCAATGGTGCTCGTAAGATCCACAGCGGCGCCGTCAGCAGCAGGCGCGGAGAGCGCTGCACAGGAAAGCCCTGCTGCGACAGAGAGTGCGTCTGCGGAAGCAGCAGACGTCTCCTCCGCATCAGGAAACAGTGCAGGTATTTTGATCGGTGTGGCGGCTGTCGCGGCTGCGGCAGGCGGGATCGCCTTTGCGGCAAAGAAAAAGAAGGGCACAAAATAATCAGCAGATTACGTTTCAAGAGGTATCGAACCCATGTTGATCAGACGAATTTCTATTTTAAATGCGTTTCAGTGCACCGGCTCGGGCTGTTCTTTCAACTGCTGCCGCGGCTGGAAGGTTCCTGTTGACCATGACATGTACATGAAATATCTGAATGAAAAAGGACTTTTCGGAATCCTGCTCCGGTGCTCCATCAAGAAGACGGAAGAACTCACCGCGTTTCGCAGCACGCCCCATGGCTGCCCCTTCTGGGGGATCGACCACCTCTGCACGTTACAGAAAAAATATGGGACTGAATATATGCCCGCCGTGTGCATCCAGTTTCCAAGGCAGCTTTACAACCTCGGGTCTTTCTGTGAGGAGACGCTCTATCTTGCCTGCCCCGAGTCCGCAAGGCTGTTTCTGGAAACTGTCATCGAAGAAAAAGCGTTTGATTTTACTGAATCGGAGGGCAGCGTAACCTACGAGACCAACACGACCAACGACGATCAGGAATTCCTCGATTATCTGATGCGATCGAGGGAAGAACTGGTTTTCATGCTGAAAAACGGTACGCGCTTTGACAGTATGGCGATCGTGGAGTACGGGCGCGATGCGCAGAATGCATGCCTTGCGCGCTCCCCGCTCCCCCACCCGACAGAATATACCTCCCGGGAAGCGTATCAGATCACTTTCAAAAAAATGAACGCGCTGCTCTTCAATGGATTCTATCATCCGAGCCTTCGGACGATATCGCCGTTTTTATATATGCTCTGCAAAAGATATCTGCGCAGCTTCGGGGTGCTTCGACAGATCGATCCCGATGCTGGCGAACAGAGATACACCGCGCTGAAAAGGAGCCTGTATGAGAAAGTGCCGTATCTTGACAGGCTTCTTGACCGGTATTACGAGTACTTCTTATACACGGATCTCCTCGATGTTTTTGAGGATTACAGCTTTTCAAAACACCTTCTGTACGGTATCGCCAAGACGCACATGCTGTGGCTGTTTCTCGCGCTCTACGCCCGGAACAGGAAACAGGTCAGCACAGATGAGATCGCGAGAGTCATCGCCGTGTATGAGCGGAGAGCGCCGCAGATTGAGAGTGCGCTGAAATACCTGTGATGACAGCATCCTTTGTGGGGCACTGCCGGTGCGGGACGGATTATTTTGACTGATTCGTGTCAAAAACTATTGACTTTGGTACTATTTGAAAATATAATGAATAAGTTGATTAGAAAGCGCATGCTTTTACGCATGCGCTTTTGTGTGCGCTGACGCAGTACAGATCATGATATAAGTGGAGAAAGGACAGATCTGCAGCAGGTGTCCGATGATAGCGATAACTGAAAAGAAAAGGAATGAAAGGAAATAATATTATATGGAGACATTAAAGTTTGATGAACTGGATTTGAGCCCCGAGATACTCCGGGGGGTAAAGGAGATGGGATTTGAGGAGGCATCGCCCATACAGACCAAGGCGATCCCTGTCGCCATGGCGGGCGCGGACGTGATCGGCCAGGCACAGACCGGAACCGGGAAGACGGCGGCTTTCGGGATACCGATCCTTGAGAAGGTTAAGCGGGAGATCAAGCACCCGCAGACACTGGTTCTGTGTCCGACGAGGGAGCTGGCAGTTCAGGCGGCGGAGGAGATCCGCAAGCTCGCCAAATACATGCATGGAGTGAAAGTACTCCCCATATACGGGGGGCAGGACATTACAAAACAGATCAGGGCGCTCAAGGGGACGCAGATCATTATCGGGACGCCGGGGCGCGTGATGGATCATCTGCGCCGCAAGACGATCCGCTGTGACTATGTTGACACGATCGTCCTTGACGAGGCGGACGAGATGCTCAACATGGGATTCCGCGAGGATATCGAGACGGTGCTGCAGTATGTCCCGAACGAGGACAGGCAGACGATCCTCTTCTCGGCGACCATGCCGCAGCCGATCCTGGAAATCACGAAAAATTATCAGAAGCCGGATGCAAAGATGATCAGGGTGGTCAAGAAGGAGCTGACAGTGCCGAAGATCGAGCAGTATTATCTCGATGTGAAGCGAAAGGACAAGGTCGAGGTGCTCTGCCGTCTGCTGGACTACTATGAGCCCAAGCTTTCCCTTGTATTCTGCAATACGAAGAAAATGGTCGATGACCTGACAGAGGTCTTAAAGGGAAGAGGGTATTTTGCGGAAGGACTGCATGGCGACATGAGCCAGGCACAGCGGGACCGCGTTATGAAAAGCTTCCGGAGCGGCAAGACGGATATCCTGATCGCGACGGACGTGGCGGCGCGCGGTATCGATGTGGATGATGTGGAGGCGGTGTTCAACTACGACATTCCGCAGGACGACGAATATTACGTGCACCGCATCGGCCGTACCGGACGCGCAGGGCGTACCGGACGCTCGTTCACCTTCGTAAAGGGCAAGGAAGTGTACAAGCTAAAGGATATCATGCGCTACTGCAAGACGAAGATCTACGCGATGCCGGTGCCGTCGCTCAACGATGTGAACCAGATCAAGATCGAGAAACTGATGGACAAGATCGGAAATGTGATCGAGGAGGAAGATCTGACTTCCATGATCAATACCATCGAAAAACAGATCAATGAGTCTGACTACACCGCGATGGACATCGCGGCGGCGTTCTTAAAACTGTACATGGGGCAGCAGAACGAGGGGAACGAGACGCATGTGGAGTATACATTTGACAACACGGGCGCGGAGGAGGAAGGAATGGCGCGTCTGTTCATCAATATCGGAAAAGCGCAGAAGGTCAAGGCGAAGGACATCTTGGGCGCCATCGCGGGCGAGGCGAATATTCCGGGAAAACTGGTAGGGGCGATCGATCTCTATGACAAGTATACTTTCGTGGAGGTTCCGAAAGAAAATGCGGCGGACGTGCTCGCGGCGATGAAGAATGTCAAGATCAAGGGCAAGACGATCAACATCGAGCCTGCCAATGGAAAATAGGTACGGTAAATTCTTACGATAATGTAAGAAATCAGAGGGAAATGTAAGCTGATCAAATAGCATACAGTTCCCTTTTTTGATATACTGCAATTACGATCAGACAGATCACGGAAACGGATATGGCATCGAGCAGATAACGTTGAAGAACAGTTTCGATGATAAATATTTATGGAAGGGCAGGAAAGAAACATGGTGATTTTAGAGGTAAAAAATGTGAGCAAGATCTATTCGACGCGCTTTGGGAGCGCGAAGGTGCAGGCGCTCTCGGACATGAATTTTTCGGTCGATGAGGGGGAGTATGTGGCGATCATGGGGGAGTCCGGATCGGGTAAGACGACCCTGCTGAACATACTCGCGGCGCTTGACAGACCTACGGGCGGAGAGGTGCTGTTAAAAGGAAGAAAGCTCACGGAGATCAGGGAAAAGGAGCTGTCGGCCTTCCGGCGTGACAATCTCGGATTTGTCTTTCAGGATTTTAACCTGCTTGACAATTTTTCGCTGAGAGACAATATCCTGCTCCCGCTTGTGCTGCAGGGGAAAACAGTTGCGCAGATGGAGCAGCTCGTCGAGCCGGTCGCGGAGAGGCTTGGCATTGCCAGCCTGCTGGCGAAGTATCCATATGAGGTTTCAGGCGGACAGAAGCAGCGGGTGGCAGTGGCGAGGGCTGTCATCACCAGACCGCAGCTGATCCTTGCAGACGAGCCGACAGGAGCGCTCGACTCCAGGGCGACAGAGGGACTGCTGGAGGTGTTCCGCGAGATCAACAATGACGGGCAGACGATCCTGATGGTGACGCACAGCACGGATGCGGCAAGCCATGCAGACCGCATTCTGTTCATAAAGGACGGGGAGGTTTTCCACCAGTTATACCGCGGTGACATGACAAATGAGCAGCTTTATGTCAGGATATCGGACGCGCTGACGATGCTAAGGAACTGTCCCGAAATAACTTGCAAATAGTCCGTAGGATTTTTCTTCGAGGAAGATCGGATAAAGGATAGAAAAAGGAGCGTGACCATTATGAACCATCTGTATTACAGACTGGCAGTGACAAATTTACGAAACAACAAACAGTTTTATGTGCCCTATATTCTTGCAGGCATGGTATCGGCGATGATGTTCTATATCATGCGCGCGGTTCAGGGAAATGACAGCATCAACTCGATGCGCGGCGCCAGTATACTCGGGATCGTGCTTTTTATGGGGGTTTTTATCGTTGGGGCGTGTGTGTTTATCTTTTTGTTTTATACAAACAGTTTTGTGATGAAGCGCCGCAGGAAGGAGCTGGGCGTTTACAATATCCTTGGCATGGAGAAGAGGCACATCGCAAAGGTGATGGCGTGGGAGGCCGTGATCCTGTACGCGTTCTCCGTCTGCGGCGGACTGGTGTGCGGCATTGTGTTCAACAAGCTGGTCGTCATGTTTCTGTGCAGACTGACTGGCGTCTCAGAAAGCATTCCGTTTTATGTCTCAGGCTGGGGCTGCCTGCAGACTGCGGAGCTCTTTGCGGTCGTGTACGCGCTGATGCTGCTGTACAATTTTATGCAGGTAAAGCTCGCGGATCCCATTGCGCTCCTGCACGGAAACAATGTGGGGGAGCGGGAGCCGAAGGCGAAGTGGGTGTCTGCGGTGATCGGACTTGGGTGTATCCTGGCAGGATATTATCTCGCAGTCCGTGTGAACGGCGTCCTTCAGGCTGTCAACATGTTTTTTGCGGCGGTGCTGCTGGTCATCGTGGGAACTTATGAGCTGTTCCTGTCAGTGAGCATCGCAGTACTGAAACTGTTAAAAAATAACAAAAAGTACTATTATAAGACGTCGCATTTTATCGCGGTGTCCGGCATGATGTACCGCATGAAGCGCAATGCTGTCGGGCTTGCAAATATCTGTGTGCTCTCCACAATGGTGCTGGTGATCATATCGACGACAGTGTGCCTGTACGCGGGGGTGGAGGACGCACTGCAAAGTTCATTTGAGAAGGAAGTTGACGCGACGTTTTATTTTGACGGTGTGCCCGCGGAGGCGGCAAGGGAACAGCTGACAGGGCAGTTTCGCGCTGTGGCAGAAGATCAGGGCAGGAAAGTGACAGAGCTGTCAGAATACGTGGATGCCGTGTTTATCACGCACCGCGACGGCAATGCGATCGAGCTCTTTGACAATAAAAATGGATCCTATGGTTTTACGGAGATGGGTATGCTCTATGTGATGACCGGAAGGGACTATGAAAAGTATACAGGGCAGCCGCTTGGCGCGATCGCGCCTGGAAGCGTGATGGTCGCGTCGCTGTCAGGGTTTGCGCAGGACAGCATAGATGTATTTGGCAGAACGTACCGGGTCGCGGACGCGCTGATCCTGCCGGAAGATTTTCCGGACAGGGAGATGGAAGGGTTCCTGGGGGACACCGAAGTGCTCTATCTTGTCGTGGCGGATGAGAGTGAATTGGAGCTTCTTGGCACAGGAGTGGAGATCCAGTATCATGTCGCCGTGGAGACGGATGGGACGCGCGAGGAGAGAAAGCTGTATGCGTCTGCGGTCCGGGAGGCAGTGGGGATGTGCAGGGCACAGGCCGGATTCAACCGTTCCCTGCTTTATTCGAGGGAAGAACAGCGCGAGGAGTATCTGGGCATGAACGGCGGCTTTTTGTTCCTCGGACTTTTTCTGGGGATCCTGTTTCTGATGATAACGGTGCTGATCATTTATTACAAGCAGATATCGGAGGGCTTTGAGGACAGGGAGCGCTTTGCGATCATGGCCAAGGTCGGCATGAGCCGGGATATGGTGAAGGCGGCGATCGATGCGCAGGTGCGCACGGTGTTTTTCCTGCCGATCACGGTGGCGGTGATCCATCTCGTGATGGCGTTTCCGATGCTGCGGCTGATGCTGATGGTGTTCGGGCTGGCAAATGTGTCCCTGTTTGCGGGCTGTCTGGCGGCGACGGCGGCAGTGTTCGCGGTGATCTATTTTATCGTGTTTCGGCTCACGTCGCGGGGGTACTACAGGATCGTATACCGATAACAGGAAAAAGGAAATCAGAGTCGGGAGAGAAATGGTAAAATGACAAAAACGACAGAAATAAAAAAATATGCTTGACAGCCAGAAAAAAGAACGGTATAGTTATTCCCAGAACGTGTCCGGACACGTTTAACAACGCTAGGGGTGCACATCGCTGAGACTTTACCCTCATTACTTGAACCGGATAATACCGGCGTAAGGAAGCAGTATGGGAATCATGGATACTGATCGATATTTGAGACTGTTCTGATCTGAGATCAGCTTCGGGCTGAGAACACAGGCTCCGTAAAACCGCCGGGAACGGTGACGGGATCTGATGGCAGGCAGCAGCGCGAAAGTATCCGGATATTCAGGATAAGAACGATGCTGACCTCCTCGCGAAAACGAAGGAGGATTTTTTATGTTTTACAATGTAGTAGTGGACGAATGGGGCGGTACGACTTACGTGCCGACGACACTTGGCAACGTGCTGCTTTCGGCGGTGATCATCGCACTGCTCGCGGCTGCGGTCGCCTTTGCGGGGATGCATGCGAAAAAGCTCAAAAAAGATCAGGATCCTGGCATGCGCGGCGCCGGAAGCGGCAGACTGACCATAAAGCAGCTGGTATTCTGCGCGATGGCGGTCGCGCTCGGCACGGTACTGTCGAATATCAAGCTTTTTGACCTGCCGTACGGCGGATCGGTCACATTGCTGTCGATGCTCGTGATCTGTCTGCCGGGATATCTGTTCGGGCTTGGCGCGGGGCTGATGACGGGACTTGCGTACGGGGTGCTGCAGCTTCTGATCGATCCGTATATCCTGTTTCCGCTGCAGCTCGTCGTGGACTATTTCCTGGGATTCGGCGCTCTTGGCCTGTCCGGACTGTTCTCAAACGCAAAAAATGGTCTGGTGAAAGGATACATAACCGCTGTGCTGGGACGTTATGTGTTTACGGTGATCTCAGGCTGGATCTTCTTTGGCGCGTATGCGTGGGAGGGCTGGGCACCGCTGCCGTATTCTCTGGCATACAATGGCAGCTATATCTTTTCGGAGGCGGCCATCAGCATCGCGGTCATACTTCTGCCGCCGGTGAAGTCGGCAGTCGGCAGGATCAGGAAGCTGGCGCTGGAGTAGGTGTTCAAAAAGGCGCTAATAATAGATACAATTTATCTAAAAAAATGCAGGTTTTACTGACCTGCGTTTTTTGTTATGGTATGATAGGATCAGGAATTGCAGAAAACACAAACAGAAAGGAATCATGGATATGAAGCTTGATTTATCGGGAACCTGGCAGTTTGCGCTGGACGGGGAGAAGGCGGGGATCCGGCAGGAATTTTTCAGAAAAACATCTTTTGACGACACGATCAGCCTGCCGACGACGACCGCGGAGGCGGAAAAGGGTGAGAAGGGCACGGAGCGCTTTGTGGGACATCTGACGGAGCCGTATCATTTTGAGGGGTATGCGTGGTATCTGAGGGAGGTCGAGATCCCGGAAACGGAGCGGGGTAAGCGGTTCTTCTTTTCGATGGAGAGGACCAGAAAGTCGACAGTGTGGGTGGACGGCGTGCCGGCAGGGCGCTTTGACAGTTTTTATGTGGAGCACCGCTATGAGCTGTCGGCACAGCTTACGCCCGGAAAACACACGCTCGTCGTGATGACGGACAACACGGACTACGTCTCAAACGGCGGACATATGACTTCGCCGGACACACAGACAAACTGGAACGGCATTCTGGGAGAGATCCTGTTGGAGTCGGTTGAGGATATCTCGATCGATCAGATGTGGATATACCCGTCCAGAAAAGAAAAGAATGTGGATATCCGTCTGCGGCTCTCACACGACGGCGCGCTCGAGGACGTCAGGGTCAGCGTGTGCTGCCGTCTCACAGCGCTACGGATGAAAGAGGGCAGGGATTTTGAGCACTTTGAGCCGCTGCACACACAGGCGGCAGAGACGCGCAGGGAGTGGACCGCACAGGGAAAAGGACAGGATCTGCCGTATGTGATCGAGACATTGGAAGTATTGCCGGAGAAAGTGTATGCGCTATCTGATGCGGAAACAGCGCAGACGGGGATCCTGCAGCCTGCGGCATCAGGGACGTGTGACGGGGACAGGGAGATCGGTGTCCTGGACACGAAAATGACGCTCAGATACCTGCTCGGGGAACAGGCGCGGGAGTGGGACGAGCACGAGCCGTATGTGTATGAGCTCACTGTCCGCATTCTGCGCGAGGACAGCGTGCTCTGCGGGCGGACAAGCTATTTCGGACTGCGGGATCTTACCCATGATGGACTGACGCTGTACTGCAACGACAGGGAGATCTTCCTGCGCGGCACGCATGACGGCATGATCTTCCCGCTGACAGGCTATGCGCCGATGGATCTGGATTCCTGGCTGCGGGTGTACGGCACGAGCAGGGAATACGGGCTCAACCATTACCGGTATCACACCTGCTGTCCGCCGAAGGCGGCGTTTCTGGCGGCGTCGTACCTTGGCATCTATGTGCAGGCGGAGCTGGCATTCTGGGGTTCTATCTACGAGGCGGGGGACGAGAATTATGATCGCTATAAAGAACAGCAGGAGTTCCTGCTGGCGGAGGGGATTCGCGCGCTTGACGCGTTCGGCGATCTGCCGTCCTACTTTGGCATGAGCATGGGAAATGAGCTGTGGGGCAGCAGGGAGGAGATCAACCGGATCATGGGGGTGCTCAAGGCACACGACACCCGCCATCTGTACACACAGGGAAGCAACAACCATCAGTTTGTGCCCGCCGTGCTGCCAAACGACGACTTTTTCAGCGGCGTGCGCTTCTCGAAATACCGCCTCTTCCGCGGTTCGTACGCGATGTGCGACGCGCCGCTTGGGTTTGTCCAGACTGAGAGACCGGGCGCATACTGGAACTACGATGAGATGATATCGCCCGCGGAGATCAAAAAGGGGGAGACCGCGAAAGCCGGAACGATACAGATCCAGTACGGCACCGGTATCAAGGAAGTGGAAGTCGGCGGGGGCGAGGAGGAAGTGATCCCGCATGTGCCGGTCGTCTCGCATGAGATCGGACAGTATGAGTTCACGCCGGATTTTCATGAGATCGATCGCTACACAGGCGTCTTGAAGCCTGAGAATATGAAGATCTTTAGGGAGCGCATGGAGGAAAAAGGGCTGTTATGCTATGCGGACGACTATTTCCGCGCATCGGGAAAGCTGGCGGCGGCGTGCTATAAGCTCGAGCTTGAGGCGGCGCTGCGCAGTGCGAACCTGAGCGGATTCCAGCTGCTCGACATCAAGGATTTCTCGGGGCAGGGGACGGCGCTGGTGGGCATCATGAACGCGTTTCACATCAATAAGGGCGCCATCACGAGAACGGACTGGCGCATGTTCTGCTCCGACGCGGTGCTCCTGCCCACGCTGGACAGCTTCGTGATGAGAGGCGGCGGCTGCGTCCGCAGCGAGGTGAAGCTGCGGTATTACCGGACAGAAGGACTGGCAAATGTACAGTTGAAAGCGGCATGGCATCTCAAAAAGCAGGCGGCTGTGGACACAGAATATAGGAAAGATCTGGCAGAAGGGAAGCCTGAACATGATAAAAATGAAAACTGTCAAAAGTCAGCAGTGCAAAGCGATGTCAGACTGCGCGAGACTGCGGTTCAGACACTGGACTGTGCAGACGTGACAGGAAGGGGGCTTCTGACACTGGGAACGATGGCGCTGAACGTGCCGGCGTGTGAAAATAATGCGGTGTATACCCTGCGGTTTTCGCTGACCAGCGACAATGCGGAGGACATCGTGAATGAATACGATATCTTTGTATATGAAGAATGCAAGGACACGATAAAAAATGCAGGCGCAGTATACATCACAAACGACAATAAAGCCGCTCTGGAGGAGTGGAACAGGGGATCGTCCGTTCTGCTGTTCGTGAAGCCGGACAGCACGCTTCCGGATAGCCATCTGAAAGGAGAGTACTGTACCGATTTCTGGTGCTATCCGATGTTCCGATCGATCTCAGAGGGGGCGGGTAAACCGGTTCCTGTCGGGACGATGGGACTCCTGATCGATACAGAGCACCCTGCGCTTGCTGGCTTTGCGTGCGAGGAGCACACGACGGCGCAGTGGTATCAGATCGTCATGCACTCCCGGCCGATGATCCTGGACAGCATCGAGGAGACGAAAGATATCAGGCCGATCGTGCGCATGATGGATAACTTTGAGCGCAATCACAATTTAGGGCTCATTCATGAGATCACGCGGGGGGATGCAAAAATGCTCGTCTGCGAGGCGGATCTTGCTGCATTGCGAAAAGAATATCCGGAGGCGGACTGCCTGTACCGGAGCCTTGTGCAGTATGTTCAGTCGGACGCGTTTTTGAAGGGATAACACATGAGCTGTTGATTTTATCGTCATGTCCACATATAATAGGAAGGAGGACAGATCATATCATGCAGGATTGAGGAGAGGGAGAAGCGCACATGACACAGATACACTTGCCAGATAAAGTCAGATATATCATAGCGGAGCTCGAGGCAGCAGGATACGAGGCGTATGCGGTCGGCGGATGCGTCAGGGATTCCCTGCTCGGGCGGACGCCCAGCGACTGGGATGTGACCACCTCGGCGAAGCCGCAGCAGATCAAAGCCGTATTCCGTCATACGATCGATACCGGCATACAGCACGGCACGGTGACAGTCATGCTCGACCGCGAGGGGTTTGAGGTGACGACATACCGGATCGACGGCGAGTACGAGGACAGCCGCCACCCGAAGGAGGTCGTCTTCACGGCGAATCTGATCGAGGATCTAAAGCGCAGGGATTTTACGATCAATGCCTTTGCCTGCAATGAACGGAGCGGCATTGTCGACGCGTTTGACGGCATGGCGGATCTGCGTCAGGGCGTCATCCGGTGTGTGGGAGAGGCGTCGGAGCGCTTTGGGGAGGATGCGCTCCGCATGCTGCGGGCAGTGCGTTTCTCGGCACAGCTAGGGTTTTCGATCGCGGAGGATACGAGGTCTGCCATCCGGGAGTTTGCGCCTAGCCTGTCGAAGATCAGTGCGGAACGCATACAGGTGGAGCTTGTGAAGCTGCTCCTGTCAGACCATCCCGACTACATGCGTGATGCGTACAGGCTGGGGATCACGGCAGTCGTGCTGCCGGAGCTGGACGCCGCCTTTGCAGCCAGGCAGGACAACCCGCATCATCAGTACACCGTGGGGGAACACCTCATGCAGTGTCTGCTGCACACGAGGGCCGACAAGAGCCTGCGGATCGCCGCGCTTCTGCACGACATCGGGAAACCGGCTGTCAGGACGACCGATGAGGATGGGATCGACCATTTTCACGGGCATGCGGAAGTGAGTGAGCGGATGGCGGTCGATATCTTAAAGCGGCTGAAATTTGATAACGACACGATCGACAAAGTGCAGAAATATGTCCGGTATCACGACGATAAGCCGCAGCCGGATGCGCGGTCTGTGCGGCGTGCCGTCAACAGGATCGGCGAGGCGTATTTTGGGCAGGTGATGGAGATCAGGCGCGCGGACACGCTGGCACAGAGCGGTTACCAGAGAGAGCAGAAACTGGCGCAGATCGATGAGGTCCTGCGGCTCTATGACCAGATCATGGAAAAGAAGCAGTGCATTTCCTTAAAAACGCTGGCGGTCACAGGAAACGACCTGATCGCGCTCGGCGTGCCCAGAGGCAGGCGGATCGGGGAGATCCTCAACTGCCTTCTGGACGATGTCTTGCAGAATCCGGAGGACAATGTGCATGAATATCTGATAGAAAGAGCCAAAAAACTGCTGTAGAAAAAAGTGGAATAAACGATCCCCCTCCGACATAGGATAGAATAAGTCGCTATCTGTGTGATAGAATCGATCATTATCTGTGTGGAGGGGGATTTTTTGTGAATGACAAGGCAGTGAATGTGCTGGAACAATATGATGTGACGATCAACCGCACCTTCAAGGGGCGTGGAACCATAATCTGTGATACGCAGCAGGGCATGCGTGTGCTCAAAGAATATCGGGGAAGGACGGAGAAGCTCGAGCTTCTGTGCCAGCTGCAGGGCAGGCTGAACGACAATCTCAGGACGGATACCCTGATCCGGAACAGGGAGGGGGCGCTGTTCGTGAAAGACATCGACAACAGCGTCTACATACTCGAGGAGCTGGTCGACGGGAAGGAGTGCAGCTACAAGAGCGAGGAGGATATCGTCAAAGCATTTGGCGCCATGGCAAAACTCCATCTGAAATTTATGATACCCGCATCGGAAGATCTCTGCGCGATGCCTGTCTTTTTCTATGCCGATGAGATGGAAAAGCATACGATGGAGTGCAGGCGCGTAAAAAATTATCTGAAGAAGCTGCGCAACAAGACAGATTTCGAGCGGGCGCTGCTGCGGGAGTACGATTATTTTCTCGACAGGGCGGCGGATGTGACGCGGCGCGCGAAGGAGGAATCCCGGGCGGAGTACGAGGCGTATGTCAACAGCAACGGACTGTACTGCCACGGCGATTACCAGTACCACAATGTCCTGTTTGGCAAAGGCAGCGGCGGGGCGTATACGGGCATCATCAATCTTGAACATTTCGCGCATGACTCCGGGGCGCGGGATTTCTACCTTCTGTTCCGGAAGATATCGGAGAAATGCGACTGGGCGGTCGACATGGCGCAGAGCATGCTCGACGCATACCAGAACCGAAGGGTGTTCCCGCCGATCGAGTGGCGGAGCCTGTGCCTGCGGCTTGCATATCCTGAAAAATTCTGGAAGATCATCAATTTTTACTATAATTCCAGAAAGTCGTGGATGCCAAACCGCAACTATGACAAGCTCGAGAGCCTGATCCGGCAGGAGAAAAATAAGGAGAAGCTGCTGAACAAGTTCTTTGCGTGAGGGGGTTGTATCGGGGCGCAAAAGAATATATAATAGGTTTACGATAAAAGTACAGAGACGGATCGGAGCGGGAGTTGTGTGATGGAGGACAGCAGGATAAAAAATAAAAAGATAAAGATCGCCCTTGTGCAGACGCAGATCGTCTGGGAGGACAAAGAACGCAATTTTGAGACAGCCGGAAAATGGATCGGGGAGGCTGCGGGAAAGAGGGCGGAGGCTGTGTTCTTTCCGGAGATGAGTTTCACGGGATTTTCCATGAACACGGATGTCACGCAGGAAGACGATGAGAGAACGATCCGGTACATGGGCGGGCTGGCGCGGAAGTACCATATCAGTATCGGATTTGGGTGGGTGAAGGGCTGCGCCGGGCCGGATGGCAGGTGTGAGAACCATTATACCGTTGTGGACAGCGCCGGAGATGTGCTGTCTGACTATGCCAAGATCCATCCGTTCTCCTTTTCGGGGGAGGATGAGAGATTTCAGGGCGGCAGCGCGCTGGCGCATTTCGGGTTAAACGGCATTCCGTACAGCAGTTTTGTGTGCTATGATCTGCGCTTTCCAGAGATCTTTCAGGCTGCCTCCGGGAAGGCGCATATGATCGTCGTGCCCGCAAACTGGCCGGCGGAGCGCAGGGAGCACTGGAAGCTCCTTCTGCGGGCGCGCGCTGTTGAAAATCAGGTCTATATCCTCGCGGTCAACTGTGTCGGAGAGACCGGGGGCATTTTGTATGCGGGGGACAGCTGTGTCATCGCTCCCGACGGGGAGGTGCGCGCGGCGCTTTCGGGGACGGAAGGGATGATCCTGTCAGAGCTTTCAGACGATACAGAGCGTTTTCGCGGGGAATTTCCGGTAAAGCAGGACAGGCGGGAAGCATTTTACGCGAAGCTGCTGTCAGAAGACGGGGAACAGAAAATCAGGAAAAGGGGAAACACAGGATGAGAAGGGGAAAGGTAAGATACATAACCGCAGTGATATCTGCGGCTGCCGCTTTGGCACTGACGGGCTGCGCGCAGAGTGTCAGTTCATTTACGGCGCTCCTGTCCGGCGCGGATCCGGCCGGCGCGGAGGCAGTCCAGGACACGGAGCCCGCGGCTGCGGTGGATGAGCTGAGCCGCAGCGGCATCTATGACTCTGAGGACGCAGCGGTCGTGGTCAGAAAAGATCTTGAGGCGGGGACAGTGCAGTTTCAGAATATCTCGACCTCGCGCCGGTACACGCTGAGCTATGATGGTACGACGACGGTATATGACAGGAATGACCAGGCGCTCTCCATGGAGCAGCTGAGGGAGGGCAGTGTTGTCACGGCGCGTTTTTACAAGCCCAGAAAGGCGCTTGCCTACGTGAAGGAGAATCCGAACTGCATCAGCTACAATAACGTGCGCAACTACAGTATGGACTTGCGGAAGGGAACGATCGCGATCGGGGACGAGCTCTTCAATATCAGCGCGCACGTTGTCGTCGTGTCGGACGGCAGGGAGACGGACATGATGGAAGTCAACCAGATGGACGTGATCAGCGTGTGGGGATACAAGAATATGATCTACGGGATCAATATCGAGAAAGGCCACGGGTATCTCCGCCTTCAGAATGAGGATTATTTCGTGAACGGCTGGATCGATGTCGGGGACAGCGTGATCCGGAAGGTGGCGCAGGACATGCTGCTGGTGGTGCCCGAGGGGACGCACACGGTCACTGTCAGCAACAAGGGGAGCAGCGCCACACAGGAGATCACCTTTGCCAGAAACGAGGAGATGGCATGGGACCTGGGGGATGTCGAGATCACGGTTGTCCAGAAGGGGACGGTGATCTTCACGCTGACGCCTGCCACGGCGAAGGTGTTCATTGACGGCAGGGAGGTCAATGTCTCGAAGCCTGTCGAGATCGAGTACGGACTGCACCAGATGCGCATCACTGCGGATGGGTATGACACGGTAGCGCAGTATATCAGGGTGGCGGAGCCTTCCGCGAGCGTCGCTGTGGAGCTTGAAAAGAGCGAGGAGGAGACCACGGAGACACCGTCCGGCAAAGATGATGACGATAAGTCGGACAGCAGGCAGGACGATGATGAGGACGAGGAGGAAGAGGAGGAAAAGACGACCGGGAAGAAATACCAGTCAAAGTCCCCCGAAGAGGACGATGATGAGGACGAGGAGGAAGAGGAAGAGGAGTCCTCTGACAAGTCGGATGAGAAGAGCCCTGTCGTGTCCTCAACAGGCCGATACAAGGTATATATCGACGCCCCTGACGGCGCAGAGGCCTATCTGGACGGCAGTTATATCGGGGTGACGCCGGTCAGCTTTAACAAGGTGCCGGGCAGTTACGTGGTGACGCTCAGGAAGTCCGGGTATCAGACGAGGAGCTATACACTGCAGATCGATGAGGAGGAGAAGGACATCAATTATTCGTTCACAGATCTCATAAAGCTGGACGAGTAGTAAAATATATGGTATTTTTACCAAAACCTATAAAAAACAGGAAATTTTAGGCTTTTTTCCTTGACAAACAAACGCTTTTCGCCTATAAATAGATATAGGCGTCAGAACGGCGCAGGACAAAGGCAATAGGTCGCTATTGTGTCATATTATTTACAGATATTTATAGGAGGAGTTCACAATGAACAAAACAGAATTAGTTGCCGCTATGGCTGAACAGGCAGACATGACAAAGAAGGACGCTGAGAAGGCGCTTACGGCTTTCACAGAAGTTGTTGCGAAGGAGTTAAAGAAGGGCGAGAAGATTCAGTTAGTGGGTTTTGGTACATTTGAGGTATCCGAGAGAGCAGCAAGAGAGGGCAGAAATCCCCAGACAGGCGAGACCATGAAGATTGCGGCTTCCAAGGCACCGAAGTTTAAGCCGGGCAAGGCGTTAAAGGACGAAGTCAACAGATAAATTGTTTTAAAACGGATTTTCAGGCAACCGATGAGGCTCACTTCATCGGTTGTTATCATTTAGGGGAGGATCAGTATGAGACTGGACAAATTTTTAAAGGTATCGCGCATCATCAAGCGCCGTACAGTGGCAAATGAGGCATGTGACGCGGGGCGCGTGCTCATCAACGACAAGCCTGCCAAGGCGTCGGCAAACGTCAGGGTCGGGGACATCCTGACGATCCAGTTTGGCAACAGGGAGACGAAGGTGGAGATCCTTGATGTGCAGGAGACTGTCAAAAAGGATGAGGCAAAAGAACTGTTTCGATACATATAGAGGCGGCTCTCCCCATATACTATAGGGAGTACCTGTATGGGGAGAAGGGCGTGATCGATATGGAAAGCAGGAGCGGAAGCATCGGAAACGGCGCGGGCATAGGAAAGCATAGATTCAGCATGGAACAGCGCGGGGAGTGTAAGATCACCGGCGTGGTGGAGGTCCACTCTTTTGATGAGAACAATATTCTGATGGAGACGGTGGACGGCATGCTCACCATCAAGGGGACGAACCTGCATGTGGGACGGCTCAATCTGGAGAAAGGCGAGGCGGATGTGGACGGCAAGGTGGATTCCCTGGCCTATTCTGACAAGAACACTCTGGCGAAAAAAGGAGAAGGGCTGCTTACACGCCTGTTTGGTTGATGAGTGGAGAGATTGTAAAGGAGTGGCATTTCTGGCTGGTATCGATCGCGACGGGTGTTTTTCTGGCGTTTGTGTACGATGTGATCCGTCTGTTCCGGCGTCTGTTCCGGCATGGCAGGCTGGCGGTCGACCTGGAGGACATTCTGTACTGGACGGCCTGCTTCGGCCTCAGCTTCACGCTGTTGTACTATGGAAATAATGGTGTGATCCGATTTGCCGCGGTGCTCGGGGCGGCAGTCGGGATGATCGTCTATGCGGCCACGGCGGGGCGTTTTTTCGTGCGGGTGAGCTATCTGGTCATTGATAAGACAGTTGGAAGCCTGCTGCGGCTGATCGGTAAGATCATCAGGAAGTTTCGGAAACTTTTGAGACCGGTCAGACGTTTTGCCGGAAAGCTTTGCCGTGATCTGAAATGTTTCTTTATCCGTTTATTTCATAAAATCCGGTTGACGTGCAATGCGAATCGTCATAAAATGAAAGTACATAGTCACAAGGGCACAGAAGATGGAAAGGAGGCGGCGTCGGATGGCGGGAAAAAAGGGAAAAAGAAAGCAAAATGCAAAAGGACCGGCAAAAAGAAATCAGGAGATCCGGAATCAGGAAAAACGAAAGACGCCCGAGTTTCTCCGCGCTAAGAACGAAAACCGTCTGGGGATGATCATTGCCATGCTGGCCATCTCGATTATGACCTGCGTCGTCGGGATCAATTCCATCTCCCTGAAGCAGAAGGAGAAAGCCTATGCTGCCCGTGAACAGGAGCTTCTGCAGCAGATCTCAGTGGAGGAGGAGCGCGCTAAGGAGCTTGAGGAGTTCGCCACCTACACCAAGACCAAGAAGTACGCGGAGGAAGTGGCGAAGGATAAGCTGGGACTTGTGTATGAAGATGAGATCATATTCCAGGAGACTGACTGATGAGGATCTTGCACCGTTATTTGGCTTGTTTCGCTGCCTTATAGCGGTGTTTTGCGATTATTGTCAATAAAAAAAAGCGATGCGGTGCACAGGTTTGACAAAAAATGATAGTCCCCCATTCTATAATGGGTAATGAATCAGATTTTTGGAGGGGGATATATCATGTTGAAGTTCAGAACATCCAGGGCTTTCAGGGAAGCAGAAAATAAATCAGGGGTTATCGAGGGAGAGCTGTTTAACGGTTACAGCAAGAGAAAACTGTACTGTCTGTCTGAGACATACGAGGAGCTTGCCAGACTGTACCGGGGGATACCGCAGGCGGACAGGTCCTGCGGCGACAGGAAGGACATGCTCTACAGGAGGCAGCTGCAGGAGACCAGGAAAGTCTTTGCGAACCATCTTGACGAGATCTCAAACGCTTTCGCGGATGTGGCGGACACAGTCGTCCATGTGAGCCTGCCGATGGAACACAAGCGGAAGGCGCTGATACAGCACCTGAAGAGACAGGGGATCGTCGTCAGGGGACTGGTGTTCATAGAGGGCGGCGCTGCGGGGGGCTATGAGGCGGCCGCGGACGGGCGCTGCGGGAACCGGATCAGCATCGAGGCGCGTGCGGCTGGCAGACATACGATGTCAGCGAGTGTGCTGGGAGAGTTTTTGTCAGGTTTTTTTGGAAGGAGGCTGGTACTGTCCGCGGAGAGCGCGCTGGCGATCGGGAGAGGGTACGATACCTTTATCTTTGAGGACGAGCCCAGATACACTGTTCTGAGTGCCGTATCCAGGGCAGTCAGGGAGGACGAGAAAATTTCTGGTGACAATTTCTCACTGGAGGAATATAATCAGAGTCAGGTGATCGTGATGCTCGCGGACGGCATGGGAAGCGGCGAGCTGGCATGCAGGGACAGCCAGGACGTCATTGAGTTTATGGAGCGCTTTCTGGAGGCGGGGTTTCAGAAGGAAAAGGCCTTCGCGATGGTCAATGGGGCGATCGCCGCGCAGAATGGGTGCTGCAACCTCACGACGCTCGATGTCTGCTCTGTGAATCTGCTGACAGGCGAGGCGGAGTTTGTCAAGGCGGGGGCTGCGCCGAGCTATATCAAGCGCGGAAACTGGGTGGACGAGGTGGCGGCGGACACGCTTCCGCTCGGCAGCATGGATGAGCTGTCTCCGATCACGCAGAGCGTGCGGCTTGCGGACACGGATATGCTGATCATGGTCTCCGACGGTGTATCAGATGCCATTGACGATGCGGCCGTGGGCAGACTGCGGGAACTCATTTCGAGGAGTCCGATACAGAACCCGAAAGAGATGGCGGACTATCTTCTGCGCTCCGCGATCAGCAGCCAGGGCGGACGCATCCGGGACGACATGACGGTCCTCACCTGCTGTGTGAAGCGCCGCGCGGGGGTGTAGGAAGAGGGGAGATTTATGGTTGACAGGGTGCAGCAGTATGTCAGGGAACATCATATGATCGAGGAGGGCGACTGTATCGTGGCGGGGGTCTCAGGAGGCGCGGACTCCGTCTGTCTCCTGCTGATGCTCCTCGAGATCTGCAGGGTGATCCCGATCGAGATCCGTGTGGTCCACATCAATCATCTGATCCGGGAGGACGCGGCGGAGGACGCGGATTATGTCCGGAGGCTGTGCCTGGCAGACAAGGTCCATTTTACGCTGGTGGAGGAGGATGTGGAGGCGGCAGCGCGCGCGCGCCGCATCTCGACGGAGGAAGCGGGCAGGGAGATCCGCTATGCAGCGTTTGAGAGGGAATTAGGGACAAAAAAAGGAAGGATCGCCGTCGCTCACAACAAAAATGACAGTTGTGAGACCTTTTTATTTCATTTATTCCGGGGAACGTCGATCAGGGGACTTACAGGAATACAGCCCGTGCGCGGCAGGATCATCCGCCCGCTGCTGTGCCTGACAAGGGATGAGATCGAAGGCTTTCTGCAGGAAAGAAATGTATCCTATTGTATAGACAGCACGAATTTGGAGGATAATTATTCAAGAAACATCATACGCCATCACATACTGGACACGGCTGTGAACAGGATCAGCCCTGCGGCAGTCTGCCATATCAGTGACGCCTGTGAGCGGCTGAACGAGGCCTGCGGCCTGATCGCGGATCTCACCAGAGAGGGTTTTGAGACCTGTGTGACGGTGACCTCGACAGGATTTCATATCGATCGTGAGAGATTTCTGGCGCTTCACAGGACCGTACAGGGATACGTGGTGATGGAGACGCTTGCGCAGGCTGCGGGCAGCAGAAAAGACCTGGAGTCCGTACATGTGAGGCAGATCCGGGAACTGATGGACAGACAGTGCGGAAAGGCGCTCTGGCTGCCGTATCAGCTGCGGGCAAGGCGCGATTATACGGGCGTGTGTATCTATAGGGAGCCTGACAGGATGACGCAGGAGGTAGTCCTGTCGGAGATCGCGCTGTCGGAGGAGGAGACTGCGGCGCTGCTGGCGGGAAGAGAGCTGGTCATCTTGGTGGGCAGCCATCAGAAGATCAGGGCAAAATTGATCTTTTTGGAAAATAATGGCATTGATTTTGAAAATATTCCGCAAAAGAAGTATACGAAATGGTTTGATTATGATAAAATAGAAAGAAGTATTGTCATAAGAACCCGCAGACCTGGCGATTATCTGACAGTGAACGATGCGGATCAGCGCAAGACTCTGAAGGCATATTTTATCGACCACAAGATCCCGCAGGCAGAGCGCGGCCGGATCTGCCTTGTGACGGACGGGAACCACGTGATCTGGATCGTCGGGGAGCGCATCAGCAATCACTACAAGGTCAGCGAGGCGACGAGAACGATCTTATCGCTTGCCTTCGAGGAGGATGCGCAGCGGATATAGTTATCAGGAAACGGCAAAAGTTTGTGCGTTTTCTATATAATAAGTGGATGCACGTAGAAAAGACGGCAGAGCGCAGATGCAGGCTCTGCGGCAGAAAGACAAAGGAGGACTCGAATATGGCTGAGAGGATCAGAGTCATGTTGACGGAGGAAGAGGTGGACGCCAGGATAAAGGAGATCGGTGAGCAGATCAGCCGCGACTATGCAGGCAGACAGGTTCATCTGGTGTGTGTGCTCAAGGGCGGAAGTTTTTTTATGTGTGAGCTTGCCAAGCGTATCACGGTGCCGGTGTCGCTTGACTTCATGTCAGTGTCAAGCTATGGCAGCAATACGAAGTCGAGCGGGGTTGTCAGGATCGTCAAGGATCTTGATGAGCCATTGAAGGATAAGGATGTCATCGTCGTGGAGGACATCGTGGATTCCGGAAGGACACTGAGCTATCTGCTGGAATTGCTCGGACAGCGCGGACCGGGCAGTATGAAGCTCTGTACGCTGCTTGACAAACCGGAGAGGCGTGTCGTCGATGTGAGGGTGGATTACACAGGCTTTGAGATACCGGATGAGTTCGTTGTGGGCTATGGTCTCGACTATGACCAGCGCTACAGGAATCTTCCATATATCGGCGTGGTCGAGTTTGACTGATTCTTAATCGTTATAGGACTAGAAGGAGACAGAAATTGGGAAAAGGTGCGAAAGGAATTAATTTGACGTTTATATTTATACTGATCTTGGTGCTGGTGCTGATCTGGGCGAGCACCAACAGCGGAAGCGGCGGTTCCTACACGATGGGACAGTTTGTGGCCGAGATGGAGGAAGGGCTTGTCGTGGATGTGGAGATCCACCCGAATGCGCAGGTGCCGACAGGCATGCTGCGCATCACGCTGAAGGATAACCAGCAGCGAAACCTCTATGTATCGGATGTCGTCGAGGCGCAGGAGATCATAAAGAGCTACAATATAGAACCGATCGTCAGGGATGTGCCGCAGGAGAACTGGTTTATCACGGAGCTGCTCCCGCTGCTGATGCTGCTCGTTGTCGTGGTGTTTATGTTCAGCATGATGAACGCCCAGAATTCGGGAAACAGCGGCGGCAAGATGATGAATTTCGGAAAGAGCAGGGCGCGCCTCATGACAGGCGGGGAGGTCACCCTGAAGGATGTGGCAGGTCTGAAAGAAGAGAAGGAAGATCTCGAGGAGATCGTGGATTTCCTGAAGGATCCCGGCAAGTACACGAAGGTCGGCGCGAGGATTCCCAAAGGTGTGCTGCTGGAGGGTGCGCCGGGTACCGGCAAGACGCTGCTGGCAAAGGCGATCGCGGGTGAGGCGAACGTCCCGTTTTTCTCGATATCGGGTTCTGACTTCGTGGAGATGTTCGTGGGCGTCGGCGCGTCGAGGGTGCGGGATCTGTTTGCGGAGGCAAAGAAG
>VSNO01000069.1 GCA_009774375.1 Lachnospiraceae bacterium | reverse complement strand
CTTACCAAAGCACCATTAATCGTTTTTTCCTTATTCCAAAACAAAATAATATCTTGTAGCTGTTTTTTCAATTTCAAAACATGTTCTACACTGACTGTTTTTCCCTTTGGCAAATTAGCAGGACCAAAACCGTTAGGTGCTTTCCGCTTTTGAAATTGACCTTTTAACTGCAAAATATTATTCATCTTCACTCATCTCCTTTAATTCTCTGGCAACACTACTCTTCGGTATTTTACTCAAAATTTCGATTTCTCTTATGGTAAAATTCTGTTCTTGCAGTTTTTTAATATTTTCCGGTTTTTCACCTGTAATCGTATAATACAATCTTCTGAAATAATCCATTTCATCATCCGGATTACTAAATGCTACTGCTGTCTTTATCAAATTCTTCAAATCTCCCGGATAGGGTAATGGTGAAAGCAACATCATTATTTTTCTAAATAATCTAATATCCTTCTTCGCCAAGTTAAATTTAGTTAGGAACTTATTCAAATACTCTTCAGATATTTCCATTAAATCGCTTTGTGAATATCTATTAAAATCAATCACCGAATCAAATCGTCTGATCAATGCTTTATCAAAATATTCATACAAGTTTGTAGTTGCTACCAACACTATTCTTTCATCCATACGATCCATGTTCTTAAACAACGAAGATGTTACTCGTCCCATCTCACGCAAATCGTTGGCATTTGTTCTGTCTAAAGCAACGGCATCTATCTCATCAAACAATACTATAACTTTTTCCGGATGGACAAAACTGTTTATTTCCTTAAATAGTTCCGACATATTCTTCTGCGTCTGTCCCATTTTGCTATCAATGATGGCTGAAAAATCAACCATATATATTTCTCTTTCCAATATTCGTGCCAACTGCTTAACAGCCTCTGTCTTACCGGTTCCCGGCGCTCCTTGAAATAAAAATTTATTTATTGCTGCATTATGCGCTACTGCATGCACAATTCCTAATAAATCCTGCGTAATGTCTTCCGGCAACCATAAAGAATCACTTATCTTTTCAATTTTTTCAAACATAGCAGACTCATTCTCGCTCATTTGCGGAACAAATGTATTTGCATTTGACATCAATGCCATAATGTATTCTGCAAGCTGATAATCACCTGCTTGGTCAAAATATCTTGCTATTTCATAAGCTTCACTTCGAAAACCCGCATCATTATTCTCCGCATGGTATTTAATTAAATTAATAACGCTCTTCTTTTTCATATGATCCACTCCTAATTCTCTTTCTTATCTATACCTTAACACCTTGGGACATTTCTGTCAATATTGGGACAAATATTTTGTATAGTGATATATAAAGTATAGGAACAAAAAATTCCAATAAAAAAGAAACCAGCATCTAACGAATAGAATACTGGTCTCCTGCGTACATATGCACTTTCCAAAAAGCATTGTACCACAGATTAATTCCTATGCTCAAGCAGAACATTTATTCGTTATGGTTTCCAGCAATAAGTGCAAACGGCGAAAAATATGTACGTTCAGAACCTAACGATACCCCTTCGGATAACCTTCTCAAATTACCGAGAAGCTAATGCTAAAATGAAAATGGTTACAATTTAAACATGTAAGCGGAAGAAGTAGATGCCAAAATACATCTACTTCTTTTCTCGTGTATCCACCATACATGCTCACATTATTTTTCTACAGATCCTTATCTTCATCTACGCGCAATTTATCAGAATAAGTTGGTTTTCCTGATTTTAAAAGCTGAACCGCCTTGCTAATCTTTCGCTCCGCTTTCTTCACAAGCTCCTTGTTCTTCTCCAGCGGACGCTTCAACACTTTTTCATCACCTATACTATCCGGTATTTTCATATGCAATCCACCTATTATCTCTGCTCCGTATTGCTGTAAAAGTCGTCCAAGAATTCCTGCTCCATCACCACTAAACAATCCCATGGTGGCGATAACAAAAACTTTCTTATTCTAATGATAGTAGCAACCCCGCCAGCCCCTACAGTACGTTCACTTCACGATTTGCAAACAGGTGTTTCTGTCGTATAGACCTTCTCATACCGGTGTACACTGAGCAGGAGTCCGATCAGCACTGCATACACGATTGCCGCGCCGCCTCCGACGGTCAGAAACGGGATCACGACCGTCGTGGAGGGAAACAGGCCGACATTGACCAGCATCCCTTCCAGACAGTTCAGCAGTATGACCATCATGCACCCCATGGATACCAGAAAACCGAGCTGGTTTTTCTGCCCGCGGACGATCTTCACCGCTTGCAGGACAAGCACGATCATCATGAGCACCAGCAGGATCCCGGCTATGATGCCATATACATGCATTGCCACCAGCGGCACGAAACTGCTGTCCGCAGAAATGGGCAAATCCAGTAAGTTGTTACCGTTTTTTGCTCCGCCCTCCCCCACCAGCCTCGCATTTTGCAGGATATCATCGATGACCGTATATATGTAATTATACGTATTGCGATACTGATCCCGCTGAAAAAACGCTTTTATGCGCATCATCCGGAAACCTTCCCTGCCAGCGGAGAGATACCACACAAATACGACTGCCGGCAGGATCACGGCTGCCGCGGTGATCGCCGTCATACGCTTTTTGTCCGTACCCATTACGCCTTTGCGGATCGCGGCAAACAGCATGACGATCATGACCAGTAAAATATTGAACGATACAACGATCGATGACGACAAAAATGTACACACCACAAATGTGATAACGCTCACCATGATCGCCTCGATCACTGCCCTGCAGCCGCCCATGCGAAGCTGATACAAAATGCCCGCAAAGACCGGCACATACAGATAGACCAGTATGGACATTACCGGTATCCTGCCATTGATTGTCCGCATATAATGCATACCGATAAACAGTGCGATCGACATGACAAGATAGGCAGCCGCACCGATCCGCCCGATGATACTGTAGTCGACAAAGTACACAGCAGCCATGACTGCAAAGCCTGCAAGCATGAACAGCCCCTGCCTGAATCCACCGCGCTCAACGCCATAGACCGGCATCAGGCACAGAATTCCCATGACACTCAGCGCAAACGTGACCAGCAGCATTCTCCAGTTGACCTGCGGGCGGTGGATCCTGTCCATCCAGACGCCGATCTCCACCGGATCCCCCATCTCGCGCACTGCCTTCGCGACTGCCTTGTCGTGTTCCATTCCCGCCTGCTCAAAAGCCTCCGCCTGATCTGATATATGGGCGGACAGCTCGCGCGCCACACCGTCACGCGCCTTTGCGCAGCGCATCTGCTCCGTCAAAATCCTTATAAATTCTTCCATTTTCATCTCTCCTATTGTAATACAGCCTTGTAAATTGATCTCTGCTCCCCATTAACAGTTTCTCACGCCATGCTGAGCACATTCACAACGGCTGTCTGGTATTCCTGCCACTCCTCCTTTTTGGATCTCAGATATTTTTTGCCGCCCTTGGTGATGCTGTAATACTTGCGCACTTTTCCGTTGACCTCACTCTCGTACGAGGTCAGAAAATCTTTCTCCTCGAGGGAGTGCAGCAACGGATAAAGCGTCCCCGCCTTCAAGGTAAATACATTGTTCGATCTCGCCTCGAGCGTCTCGATCATCTCATAACCGTACATGTCCTTGTCCTCCAAAAGACGCAGGATCAGCATGGAGGTACTCCCCGAGATCAGTGACTTGTCAATTGCCATAACAGACCATTCCTTTCTTATATAGATTATCGATATATGTCATATCCATTATATATAGATTGTCGATATATGTCAATACAATCAGGAAAAATCACGCGGAGAATATCCATTGGCAAATGACGGGGCAAACTGCAGAAAAGCGGGGCGGCGGTGAAATCGCGCTGGTACTTGATGAATTCTGCGAATGATCCCCAACAAGCACTTTTGCGGGCTCCGGCACAGCAAAAATTTCGGGATGTTGCCACACCCGAATTGCCTGCCATTTGTGCGCTCCTAATAAAGTCTGTCAATAATAAATTAACGATTGTCATTAAATTATTATTGACATTTTTGAATTCCTGTACTACCATAAACTTGAGGTGATAAATTATGAAATTCATTCAGAAACTCGCAAATGAGCGATTTGCAAGATCTGCCGCTCAACTAATGAAAGTTGCTTGCTATCTTGTAATCTGTTTCTATGTCCTATGTGCCGTCCTTAGCTTTATGGGGCGTCAATCCTTTTTCCTGCATACAAAAACGGGAATCTTTGAGCGAGCGATTTACGCAGAGGAAAATCACGATGCACACTCTCGCAGTATGACTGTATTTACGGGCGATGAGATTCATGTATGGACAAACGATAATGACCAGATTGACCTGACAATTCAGATTGGGCTTTCTCTCATGTATGCTGTCCATATAGTTCCTATGATTTTTGCTTATTGGTTTCTGAGCCGTGTTTTTTCCAACATAAATAAAGGGGAGATTTTTACTGAGCAAAACTCTTCTTATCTGCTTTATTATGGGATACTCCAATTTTCAGTAGCCGTTTTCGTTCCATTCCTCAAACTTTTGATTTGCTGGCTTATCAACCTTATATCTAATAGTCGAATGTCCATTTCTACAGGGCAGGCTATGTTAAATATGCTTATCCCCAGCATCGCTTTTATTGTAGCTGCATATATCATCCATTATGGAGTGCATTTGCAGGACGAGGTGGATCACACGCTATGATTATTATTCGGCTTGACCGGGTGCTGGCAGACAGAAAAATGCGGCTTAATGACTTGGCAGCCCAGGTCGGTATATCTAATGTCAATCTCTCTTACCTGAAAACGGGAAAAGTAAAAGCTGTACGGTTCAGTACGTTAGACGCAATCTGCAAAGTTCTAAAGTGCCAACCGGGGGATATTCTTGAATATGTCGAAGATGAAGATTAAAAATGCACTCCATCAAGTTTGTGACATTTCGTTTTAAAGTAAGGATCCTAAGGTGGACCAAAGGGCGGCACTGTAAAAAGTGCTGCCCTTTTCTGCTGTCAAAAACCATCAAAAAAATGTAACCTTCACATGATTTCCTGTGTCTAACAGGTAAAGGAGGTACACACCAAATGAGTGACGAACTACTCTCAAAACTGATCTCTGAGTATGGGGACAGCATCCTGCGCATGTGCTGTCTCTACCTCAAAGATTACCATCTGGCGGAGGACGTTGTACAGGAAACTTTTATCCAGGTGTACAACCACTACGACAGCTTCCGCCAGCAATCTTCCGTCAGAACATGGATCATCCAGATCGCGATCAACCTGTGCAAAAACCAGATGCGCACAAAATGGTTTTCCATGGGAAGGTCAGATGAATTTCCAGTGTTGTCCTGCACGGAAGCATATGACGGCATGCTGGAACACACGCAGCTGATCACAGAGATCAGCAGACTAAGACCAAAATACCGGGAAGTCGTCCTGTTATTTTACTACCAGGAACTGACCATCCGGGAGATCGCTGTACTGCTGGGCCAAAAGGAATCCGCCGTCAAGCAGCGGCTGAAACGCGCCAGGGAACAGCTGAAACAGGCATTAAAGGAGGAATTTTGATATGAATGAGATCAAGAAACGTATTGACACAGAACTGCGTGAGCTGAGACTGCCTCCCGATTTTGCAGCCCGGATCACAGAATCCCAAAACCACGCCCGCCCCACCACTGCATCCTGTCCGGACACATTCCCTATGCGTCAGCAGCGGATCCCGTCATGTGCCCCTATGCACAGACTGCGCCACATAGCCGCCGCTGTCCTGTGCATCGCACTGCTGGGTACATCGGCATTCGCGGCAGGCTCCCTGCTCCATTCCCGGATCAATGTAAACCAGCAGAGCATCCCGGATCTTGCCCCCATGGAAGTCATTCCCCTGCAGGCAGTCGAGGGAACACTCACCGAATACGGCCAACTCCAGAAAACGTACACATCCATGGAGACGCTGGAGAACGAGCTTGGGATCAGGCTGCTGGGTGCGAACCTCGCCGCCGGCAACCCTTATCTGAAGATATCCTACACAAAAACAGGGGACGGCTACAACACGATCGACATCAAAGAATACCTTCTCGGAGACCTCACAGACATCAGGGAATGGGATCGTAAAGATGTTGACAATACCAGAGAAGGCAATGACAGATGGTATGCATGGACACACGGAACAGTCTATAAAAGCCCTGTCGACCTGAAGATCAGGATCATATCCGACGTGTCACAGCCGGAACTGGACATCGATTATCTGGGCTATTTTCAATACATCGAGACCTTTACCTCCGAGCAGGGCTACACCGTCAACGTCCTGCAGGACACGGTCGCTGAAGGTCAGCAGACCAGCCTGCCAGACGATTTCGTTCCCCGGACGATCATGATCTTTGTGGCGGACGGAATACAATACACGCTGGAGGGACGCGTTCAGGTGCAGGCATTGAAAGAGATCATCAACACAATGACATATTAATCCAATGCCCTCTCGACCGCCTCGATCACGATCCGCAGCGCCTTCAGGCGCGCATACCGCTTGTCATTTGATTCCAGTATGTGCCAGGGCGCATACGATGTGTTGGTCTTTTGCAGCATCTCGTTCACTGCGCCCTCATACAGATCCCACTTCTCGCGGTTGCGCCAGTCCTCCTCCGTGATCTTCCACTGTTTCGCCGGCGTGTTCTGGCGCTCGTTAAAGCGCGCCAGTTGTGTGTCCTTGTCGATCTGGACCCAGAATTTGATGATGACCGCTCCCCAGTCCGCAAGCTCCTTTTCAAACTCATTGATCTCATTGTATGCACGCTGCCAGTCGTTTTCCCTGCAGAATCCCTCCAGGCGCTCCACCATGACCCTACCATACCATGTCCTGTCAAAGACCGCGATATGCCCGGTCTTTGGCAGGCGGTTCCAGAAACGCCACAGATAATGTCTCGCCTTCTCGTGCGGCTCGGGACTCGCGATCGGGTGCACCTCAAATCCCCTGGGGTCGAGCGCCTCCGTGATCCGCTTGATATTGCCGCCCTTCCCTGCCGCGTCCCAGCCCTCATACGCGATGATGACCGGCACTTTTTTGCGGTACAGCTTATTGTGCAGATGCCCCAGCTTCTCCTGCAGCCGATCCAGTTCCGCCCGGTATTCCTCCTGCGTGACCGCCCTGTCCAGATCGATCTCATCGAGCTTTGGCATCCTTTCCAGCGGAAAGACATTCTGCAGCAGAGGCACCGCCATCGCACTGTTCCCCAGCGCGGTATCGATCCCGCACACCAGCGTCTCCAACACCTGGAGCTGTGCCCATTTCCTGCTCTTCGCGTCGATGACATACCACGGATCCGCGGGCGCATTCGTGTCGTTGAGATAACGGTCAAACACGGCAAGGCACTTGTCGTAATGCCTGTTCTGCCAGCCGTCCCGCTCTCCCACGCGCCAGCTCGTATTCTTGTCTGACCTCAGCGCATCGATCCTCTTTTTCTGTTCTTTCCGGCTGATGTGAAAAAAGAACTTCATCACCAGATAGCCGTTGTCCGTGAGCTGGCGCTCAAACCGCCTGACGCTCTCGATCTTTTTCTTGTACTCCTTCTCCTTCAGCGTTCCGTCCAGATACTCGCCCGTCACCTCGTCCATCCAGCCGGAGTCCAAAAACATGAACTTCCCCGCCTCCGGGATCTTGACAAAGTATCTGTAGAGAAAGGGCTTCCTGCGCTCCTCCGGCGTCGGCACCTCCATCGCCGCGACCTTGAAGAATCTCGGATCGATGTTTCGGATCACCTTTCCCAGCACGCTCCCCTTTCCCGCTGTCCCCCAGCCCTCAAACAGCACCAGCACCGGCAGGCCGCGCTCCTTGATCATCATCTGCTGGCGGGAAAGCTTCTCGTTCGCCGCCTTTAAGCGCTCCTCCAGCTCCGCCTCCTCCGGTCTCTGTGGTCTGATCCAATTTTCCAGCATATCTCGTCCTCCTTCCTATATGATCATGAAAAAATAAATCCAATCTAATTCACTACCAGCAGATAGATCATCGTGAGCCCAAGTCCCACGCAGAACATAAACAGCCCAAACGACAGGCTGCACTCGATGATGCGGAGATTCTCAAAGAAATCCGTTTTTTTCATCGCGAGCCTGTGCTCATAATTCTTCGGCTGATAGCCCTCCTTCCGCATGACTGCATAGTACAACAGCCGCGCGCGCTCCATGACAGTTCCGACACGGTGCGTCACACGGTTCCCCTCCGGCAGCTCGTACGGCAGCGGCCTGTCGCGGTAAACGGTTTTTCTCAGGAGGACGACAGCGATATCCACAATACTGTCCAGGATCCGGGAAATGATCCCCAGAACAAACGGCACCGCTGTGTAGAGCACCGCCCTGTACACGTATTTCTCCATGTTGATCCACGCCGGAAAGATCTCGTGATACCCCTCTTCCTTCCGCTCTGAGGAGATCCCTTTCAGCATCAGCAGCCGGACCACGACAAAGTATACCGCCGCGCCGACCGCTATGGAGATCAGCGCACCCGAAAGATTTTTCAACGAGTAATAATGAATATGCTCATGCTGCTCCTCCAGCAGATAACTCAGCCCGAACCGCATAAGCCCGTACTCCGCAACCGGCTTTGCCACCAGATCCGGCAGCACGCCGATCAACGGGATCGGCAGCGCGCAGACCCCGATCGCCAGCCTGCTCCCCAGCGAGGCATAATCCTTCTTCGCCTCATACGCCTCCTGCACTTTCTTATCCGTATTTTTCTCCACAAAGAGGACGACAAAGAGCTTTGTCATATATGCGACCGTCAGCCCGCCCGAGAACAGAAACAGTGCTTCGACCACCCGCATCATCGCGGCGGTCGCCGACAGCATGGGCTGTACCGGACTCCCCTCCGACACCGCAAGCAGCGCCCCGTACTCCGCGATGCTCTCGTGCAGCAGCGTCTTGCTCACATAACCGTTCAGAAACGGGATTCCGCCGACACCTGCCGCCGCCAGCACAAATACCGCCATCAGAAACGGTTTTCTCCGTCCGAAGCCGCGCACCTGGTTGAGTTCATAGCTTCCCACCTGCGCAAAGATCACGCCAGCCGCCATAAACAGAACCAGCTTCACCAGCGAGTGGTTGAGCATATGAAGGCACGTCCCGTTGACCGCCATGCCAAACACCTTCGTGATCTCCCCGAAAGTCCCTCCATCCGCAGGCGCAGCACCCGCAGCCAGCCTCAGATACTCCGCCAGCAGTGACTGCATGCCCACGCCCGTCAGTATGAAACCGATCTGTGACATGGACGAGTACGCCAGCGTCGTCTTGAGGTTTCCGCTCGTCACCCCCCGGATCCCGCCAAGCACCATCGTGACAATGCCGGTCATCAGGATAAACGCGCCCCAGCTTCCCTGCATCGGGAGCACATCGAGCGTCACCAGCAGAATGCCGAAGACACCCGTCTTGCTCAGGATCGCGGACAGGAGCGCCGCAGCGGGTGCAGGCGCCTCCGTGTAGGACAGCGGCAGCCACACATGCACCGGAAAAGCGCCTGCCTTCGCGCCAAATCCCACAAACATACAGCCTGCTGCCACGTACAGCCACGTCATATCAGTTTTGCTGCCGCTGGTCATCATGACCACAGCACATTCGTACATTATATCAAATGAGAGCGTACCAAGCCAGCTGTATACGATGAAGATCCCCATCAGGATCGCCATGCCGCCGGCGACAGCGATGCCAAGATACGTCCCCGCCGCGTACAGCGCCTCCCGCGTCTGCCTGTGCGACACCCACACAAACGACGTAAAGGACATGATCTCAAAAAAGAAGAACAGCGTGAACAAGTCCGCCGCGTAGAAGATCCCCATTGTCGCGCCGAGTGTCAGCAGATTAAAGATATCGTATTTTATGACATTCGCGTCATTTTTCATATATTCATACGAGAACAGTGCCGTCACGAACCACGCGAACGCTGTCAGCACGCCGAAGATCCCGCGAAAACCCGAGTACATGAAATGCAGTCCGAGCCCCCCCACAGCGGTAAGCTCACAGACGCCGACCACGCCCCCCCTCAGATCACAGAGTACCAGGTTCACTGCCGCCGCAAGCTCTACTGCACTGGCAAGGATCATGATCAATGCGCATACCTTTTTCCTGTCTTTCGCCCTCACGCGCGATACAAACCACACGAACGCGCACATCACAAAAGGATAGAGCACCATCCAAAAACTATCCCTCACGATCCGATCTCCCCCTTTCTATATCATTCCCAGCGCCACGGATCCAAAGAAGTCCACGACCGGCGCATTGTACACCCCGAACACAGCCATCAGTATCACGAACAGAAACAGCGGCAGGAGCATGCGCCAGTCCGGATCGTGAATATCATCGCCAAGCTTCCCGTAGTCAAAATCATTCCCCGGAAAATACGCCCTGATCACGATACTTAGCATATAGACCGCCGTCAGCAGCGCAGAGACCAGCAGACCGCCCACACCCACAACTGCCAGGAGATTGCCGCTCGCAAAAGCCGCCTTTGCCAGATGCCACTTCGACACAAAGCCGCACAGCCCCGGCACACCCATCAGCGCCAGCGCAGACACCGTAAAGACCGCAAAGATCTTCGGCATGCGCTTCGCCATACCGTCGATCTCATGCACAAAGTTGGCATGTGCCTGCGTGATCATCGCACCCGCGCAGAAGAAGGAACAGATCTTCATCACACCGTGAAACACCATATGGCAAAGTGCACCCACCAGCCCAAGCGGCGTCATGATCAGAACGCCGAACAGGATATACGACAGGTTCGATATCGTCGAGAACGCAAGCCTGCGCTTGATGTGCGTCTCCCGCACCGCCATGCTGCACCCGTACACGATCGTGAAGATGACGATGCACAGAAGCAGATACTGCGCCCATGTCCCCCGCAGAAAATCCGTGCCAAAGCCATAGTAAGTCAGACGCATGATCGCAAACGCCCCCGACTTCACGACCGCGACCGCGTGCAGCAGCGCCGTCACCGGCGTGGGCGCCACACCCGCCTGCGGCAGCCACGAATTGAACGGGCAGACCGCAGCCTTGACGCCAAAACCCATAAATGCGAGCACATAGATGAACAGCAGCAGATCCTTCTTCCCGCCGATCTGAGACAGGTTCAGCACACCGCCGTACACAAACGTGAGACTGTCCCCGTACACCACCAGAAAGATCAGACCGATAAACGCAAACGCCGCGCCGCCAAGCGAGTAATAAAAATATTTGCGGCTGGCAAGCACCGCCTCCCTCGTGAGCGTGTGCATCACGAGCGGAACTGTCACCAGCGTCAGAAGCTCATAGAAACAGTACATCGTCAGCATATTGCCGGACATGGCGATGCCGAGCGTCACCCCGTAAGTCGCCGTGTAGAACATATAGAAGATATTCTCGTGGACACGCCCGTTGTGCTCATGCTCCATGTAAGGAAAAGAGTACAGCGTCGCAAGCGGCCAGAGCGTCGCCACAAGCCCTGCAAAGACAATACCCATACCGTCTAATTTAAGGGAAAAATCAAGCTTCGCACCCGCAAAATTGATCACCCGGATCAGCTCCGTCGGCCCCTGCCACAGCAGCACATACGTCAACAGGGTGTTGAGCAGCACATACGCAAAGATATAGCACTGCTTCTGTCTATTGTCTCCAAATCTCAAAAACTGTAACAGCACACCGCCCGCAAAAGGGAGCAGTATCACTGTAAGCATCAGACCAAATATCATGATGACCTACTCCTTTCCCCTAAAATAACATGGCAGCAATGCCGTCTTGTATCAGCCGGATCAGGGGCGCCGGATACAGTCCGAGCACGAGCGTGATGCCAGCCAGGATCACAACCGGCGCCAGCATCAGCGCCCCCGGCTCCTTATAATCGCCGCGCATCGTGTTGTAATCCGGTTCCATCAGAAGGCCGCGGATACTGAGCGGGAGCAGGTACCCTGCCGTCAGCAGTGCCGAGACCAGCAGTGCCGCCGGTCCGATCCATGAAAGTCCCGTTATCCCCGCCTCGAGACACCCTGTCGCCAGATACCACTTGCTGACGATGCCGCTCGTCGGCGGGATCCCGATCAGCCCAAGGGAGGCGATCGTATAAGACCAGAAAAGGACAGGCATCCTCTTCCCAAGTCCCATAAAGTCATTGACCTTCGTCCCGCCAGTCGTAAAGATCAGCGCACCGGCCGTCAGAAACAGCGCACTCTTGATCACCGCGTGAAACACCACGTGCAGCAGGCTTCCCGTAAAAGCCGTCGCATTCAGCATAGATAATCCTAATAATATATAAGACAGATTTGACACCGTCGAGTAGGCAAGCCGCTTTTTCAACACTTTTTCCTTAAAGGCAAGCGACGAACCCATCAGGATCGTCACGACCGCAAGGACTGCCCACGCCGTCTGCACCCATGTCCCGCGCAGAAAGGCCGCGCCAATATAATAATATACAACCCGTATGATCGCTAAGACGCCCCCCTTCACGATAATGCCGGACAGGAACGCCGAAGCCGGCGCGGGAGCCACAGGGTGTGCCGTCGGAAGCCACGCATGGAGCGGAAAACATCCCGCCTTCACGCCAAATCCGACGATCATCAGAAACACTGCGATCAGGCATAAGCCCGTATTCCCCGACCGGAAGACCATATCCGTATCAAGCCTGCCTCCGGGCACAAAATCCATGATATGCGCATCCCCTGCAGGCGCCGCGCAGGCACACCTGTACAGGAAATAGATCCCAAAGAGCGCCATGTACGCCCCGCAGAACGAATAAAACAGATATTTTAACCCCGCCATGACCGCCTCCCTCGATCCGGAATGGATCACCAGCGGCATCGACGCGAGCGTCATGAATTCATAAAACAGATACAGCGTCACGAGATTGCCGGCAAAGCACAGCCCCATCAGCACGCCGAACGTGATCAGGTAAAAGCTGTAATACCGCTTCTCATTCTTCTCATGCGACATGTAGACAAACGAAAAAAATCCTGCCAGCACAAATACCAGCACCACGATCCCGGCAAAAAGCCTGCCAAGATCATCGATCATAAAATACACCGGTATATCATCCACCAGCCGGAACAGCACCAGACTGCTTCCTGCCGCCCCGCTGATCACATACACTGCCAGAAGTGCACTCACCACAAACGACGCCCCTGTCACTTTTAAGAGCCCAGACCTGTCCGCAAATACGCTGTCCGGCAGAAAGAGCAGGATACCTCCCGCGATAATGGGCAGGATGATCGAAACCAATATCATATAATCCATCTGCAAATCCTCCATTCCCATTTCATCCAAACATTGCCAGACCATCTGTGATCCAGTCCACGATCGGCTGTGAGCAGCAGCCCAGTATCACATTCAGTATCACCATGCACAGAAGCGCGGCATTGTACAGCGGGTGCTCCTTCAGGCTGATCATTGCCGCCTCGCCCGCCTGCGTCTTCTTCGTTTTCCTGCTCACAGGCGTATACAGACGGATCACGGTCTTCATAAAATAGATCGCGTTGAGCACCGTGCTGATCGCCAGACAGATCAGCGTCGGCAGCATCTTTGCCAGACTGTTCTGCACCGCCGCCTCCGCAAACAGCACCTTGCTGATAAAGCCGGAAAACAGCGGAATGCCGACCATGGAGCACGCACCGATCGTAAACGCGATGCCCGCCGCGGGATTGCGGTAGCCGCTGCCCGTCAGATCCTCAAACTTCTTGCTCCCGCCCGACGCATCGGTAAGTCCCACGCCCGCGATGAACAATAATGATTTCGTGGAAGCGTGCGACAGGATATGAAAAATGCTCGCCACCATGCCGAACGTCGTTCCCAGCCCGAGTCCCATGTAAATGTACCCGATCTGCGCGACCGACGAGAAGGCGATCATGCGGCGGATATCGTTCTCCAGGATCGCGTTGACAGACCCCATGATCATGCCGCAGAGCCCGAACACGAACAGGACATTGACGATCCGCGAGTCCACAATGATGTCAAAGCCGACCACGCGGAAAAAGATCTTGATCAGCAGAAAGATGTACCCCTTCGACACAAGGCTTGACAGGATCGCCGCACTCGACGCCGTCGAGTATCCATACGCATCCGGCAGCCAGGTGTGAAACGGATAGAGCGCGCTCTTGATGGCAAGACCGACCACCACCATGCCGATCGAAGCGATCAGCGGGACACTGTACGTCCCCTGTGCGTAGACATACGCGATGCTGTCCTTGATATTGCTCATCAGCAGGTGTCCTGTGATATCATACAGAATGCACAGTCCCATCAGCAGCAGACCAGATCCCAGCGAAGCCATGATCATGTAGCGCGTCGCCGCCTCGATCGTCCGCCCGCTCTGTGTGATCATGATCAGGCCGCACGCGCTGATCGTGTTGATCTCCACGAAGACATACGCCGTGAAAAGGTCATTCGTATAGATCAGCGCGAGCAGTGAGCTCAGCAGCAGATTGATCATGATATAATAAAGGTTGACCTTCGTATCCTCGATCTCCGCGTCGATGTGCTCCTGCCCGCCCTTTAAGGAAAACAGCATCACCAGGCAGAAAAAGAGCGCCATGCCCGCCTCGAGGACGCCAGCCCTGATCTCATTTCCCCAGGGCGCCGGGAAGTGTCCCATCATGAACGTATACGGCTCCCCTGTGCCCAGCATGTACACAAAAAGCATCGCCGACAGGACAGTGATCACCACGAGGATGAACGTATTCCACAGACGCGCCATCCGCCTGTCCATGATGGACGTCAGCACCCCCGACCCCAGCGACAGCAGGATGCTGAAAAAAGGAAAATTCTGTATAAAATCCATCACTGATCCTCCTTCTTCATCATGGTGGAGATCTCATCCATGTCCAGCGTATGATACCTTCTATAGAGCCGGATCGTGAGCGAGAGCATCAGCGCCGTCACGGACACCGACACCACGATCCCCGTCAGCACAAGCCCGCTCGGAACCGGATTGATGTACGCCTCCACACTCGTGATGTCATCCACCACGATCGGCGCCATCCGCCCCGATATAAACCCCTTCTCCGCGAGAAAAAGGTAAGTCGCCGTATCCATGATGTTCAGACCGATGATCTTCTTGATCAGATTTTTCTGCAAAAGCAGGTTTGAGAACCCGATGCCGAACAGAATCATGGCAACAGCCTCCCCATAATTTGCAAGCAAATTTCCACCCATCTGCCGAAAACCCCCTTTTTAATTCTTCCCTTCGTATTCACCACCGCAGCCCATGGCTGCGCGGCGTCAGAACCCGCCCTTGCGGAACATTGCATAAAATGCATACATCGTACACGCGACCACCATGCCGACGCAGATATTAAGAGGCAGGATCAGCCCCGAACTTAAGATATCCCCCGGCGTGCCGAGCGGGATCCCCGTCTCGAGATGATGCGCACCGCAGTAAAAAGAATACGTCTTTGCCAGACAGTAAAACAAGAGCGAAACAAAACAGATCCACTTGTAAGTCTTCTGTGTGAAGAAACGCTCGATCTTCTTAAAACCAAAAGCATTGACATACAGGATCAGGCCGGAGCCAATGATCGCACCGCCGGAAAAACCGCCGCCCGGCGACAGATGTCCGTTCAGGATGACATAGATCCCGAAAATAATGATCATCGGGACGAGAAAGAAAGCCACCTTCTGCAGAATGATATCATTTTTCGGCTCATAGAGGCGGTCGTTCTCCTCCTCCTCCTTCTTCTTCGACCAGTTGTCCACGCGCAGCAGGATCAGCACCGTACACGTGGCGATAAAGAGCACATTGGACTCACCGAGCGTATCAAACGCACGGTAGTCCAGGATCATGCCTGTGACGATATTGACCGCTCCCGTGTCCGCCATCCCGTCTTCGATATACTTTGTCGCGACCTCGTTGTTGTCGGGATTTGCCGCATTTCCCACGGGCGGCAGATAGGATACTATATATAGAAGGATCGCGATCAGCGTGAACACAAAGACGACAGAGACAGCACGATAAAACTTCGAAAAGACCTGAAGTTTTTTGTTGTGCTCGATATCGTAGATCTTTCTCTTCAGGATCGCCTCATCGTGGATCCTCTGTTTCATCGTTTCGACGTTCTCGGCATACGGCCTCTGAGCTTTCAGTTCGACCTTGCCGATATAGGGATCCTTTTCACCGCGATACCAGCGCTTGATCTTAAACGCCCTGGTTTTCCGGTATTCCTCCTCTGACAATAGACGGCTCATTTTGTTTCCCCCTTTTTATGTGAATGCCTGTCCTCCTTATCCTCATCGATCGCCACGATCGCATGGATCTTTTTGAGCGTGACAAAGAACAGGATACTCGTGATGCCAGCGCCCACCGCCGCCTCTGTGATCGCAAGATCAGGCGACTCCAGCAGGATCCATATGATGGACATGATCAGGCTGTAGGACATAAAGATGATGATCGAGTTGAGCAGATTCCTGGAAAAAGTCACAGAGATCGCGCACACGATCAAAAACAAAAACAAAACGATCTGAAATACTTCCATAAACAAACCTCCATTCCGATCTTTGATCAGGATTCCGGATCCCTGTCCTCTGCTGTGCGCGCAAGCCCGCCCGTATCGCACATCCTGTCCAGCTCCTCATTGGTCGCCACCTCAAAACGCGCCAGCATATGGGACGCCACCGGGGACGCAAACCACAGAAACATGACGACCAGCATCATTTTCAGCGATGTGAAATTCAATCCGCACAGAATGACCAGCCCCAGCATGCTCAATGCGATCCCGAACGTGTCCCCCATCGCGGCCGCATGCATCCTGTTCAGCACATATCCAAACTTAAAAACGCCAAAAAGTTCTATTCCAAATACGATGATCCCACAGATGATCAATGCGGTTCCCGCGATGAACCTAATCCACAGTAGTGCCGTCATGTTCTTCCTCCTTCTTCTTGCGCTCGGCGTAAACGCCCATATACACCTTCGTCAGCAGCGTCACTGCCAGAAATGAGATCATGGCATAGATGATGCATATATCCACGAGATAACCCTCGTCCATCTTCACCGCGAGGATCGCGATGATGACCATCGTCATCGTTCCCATCATATTGATCGCCACGATGCGGTCTGCGATCCTGGGACCCTTGATCGCCCGGATCAGACACCCAAATACCATGACCGCCAATATGAACGGAAAGATCGTCATGACGATCTCAAACGCTGTCTCCAATGCGATATTTCCACTATTCATCTCAGAACCTCCTTAAATCTTAAGCCTCGATCTTCTCGAGAAGCTTCACGAACACAGAGGATTCGATCCCCTCCGCCAGCGTCCTGTCAAGGCAGTGCACGATGAACCTGTCCCCTTCCACCGCGACCGTGATCGTCCCTGGCGTGAGCGTGATCGAGTTTGCCAGCAGAAACCTCGAAGTATCGTTCTTAAAATGCGTCTCAAACTCGATCAGCGCCGGCTCCACCACCCGGCCCGCAGCACAGATCAGCTTCGTCGTCGCAAAATTTGCGATGATGATCTCCTTAATCAGGTGGTACAGATACTGCAGCAGATAACCGCCCTTCTTCAGATACTCCAGCTCACGTCTGGGGCTAAAATCCATAAACCTGCAGATAAATCCGTAGAGTGCCGCGGCGATCACCAGCCCGAAGATCACGATCTCTGTCGTGACGCGCCCGTTAAAAATGATCCACAGCAGGAAAAATATGACATACATCACCCAAACCTCCTTTTCATCATCCATTCCCCACATTTTTACCGATAAATGATATACTTATATATAGGATTCCCCAGCGAAGAAAATTTTTCCTCATATTCCGTCATAATGTTTCCCGGGAGCATTTGCGCATCATGGTGCAGATCTCTCGTCACCGCCTCAAGCTTCCACCCCGCAGGCCCGATCTCCTCCAGCGCGAAATCAAACAGATCCGCATTGTCCGTCTTGAACTCGATCCGTCCATCCGCTGCCAGGATCTCGTGATACCGCGCCAGGAACTGGCGCGACGGAAGCCGCCTCTTGGCGTGCCTGTCCTTCGGCCATGGATCCGAAAAATTCAGATAGATCTTCGCGATCTCCCCCCTGTCAAACACTTCGCAGAGCTCCTCAGCCTCCATTCGGACCAGCCTCAGGTTGGCGAGCTCCTGCATCTCCATCTTCTGCACCGCGCGCAGCAGCACAGTCGAATATTTCTCGATCCCGACATAATCGATCCCGGGATTGGCTGCCGCCAGATCCATCATAAAACGCCCCTTTCCCATGCCGATCTCAATGTGTATAGGGTGGTCGTTTCCAAACACCTCATGCCATTTTCCCTTCTGCGCGGCAGGATCATGCACCACAAAACGGCTCCCTGCTATCATCTCCCGCGAACCAGTTACATTTCGAAGTCTCACTTGTTTTCTCCTTTGATCCTTTCCCCTTTTTCAAACCACTGTTATCATCGTTACCATTTTACACCCTGTATTGCCATTTGTATATTACTAATTTTACCAAAAATTTATAAAATTCATAATTTTTGCACAATTATATTTCCCCCATTCACCGCGCCGGGTGCGCGCGGCAAAGCTGCTGCATGCCTTACGCCCCTCTGCAAAAATAATCTTCCGGGAAATGTCCTGATAATGCAGGCGGATGACTTCGGAAACCCTCAGCCGGAAGAATACATGGTGGCAAGCATCGCAAAATAAAAGTGCTTGCCAATACGGCAGGAGGGTGTTATTCTTATCATAAGCAGTGGTCAGGGATAAGCCCGTATTCAAGTATGTTTTTGGTCGTACTTAAACAATACTGTCTTGGGACGTTCCTGTCCACTGTTTTTAGAAATCGAGCAGGGAAGAGCCATCTTCCCCTACTCGCGCGCGACCCGTGCGCCGCACTAGCGACATATTTCCTCTGCACGGGTCTGTGCATAAAAGAAAAGCTGCGCCAGCCCTGGCCAGCCATCGCGCAGCGATTTTGTTCAATTGGGATTTATGGAGGAGATAAAATGGCAAAGAAAGAACGGTTTAAGACGGTTTATTCACAGGGAACTTTGGATGTGGTGCAAATTTTGGAAGATACAGAAACAGGCGTGAATTATGTATTTCACAAAGTTGCAAATGCGGGCGGAATGACGCTGCTGTTGGACAAAGATGGAAAACCTGTTATTTCCCCGCCTGTAGACAAGGAACTTTAGTCATTCAAATTTAGAATTTAGATTTTACAAAGCTTAGGAGCTGTCATGAAATAACTTTTAATTTTGACACATATGCAGATTTAGACAAGTCAAAATGAAAGTTTATTTCATGACAGATCCTTACATCAGAAAAATACAAACATCTGGAAACTGCCAAATGATTAAACCGCTATAGCGTTTTAATAAAGAATCTAACAGAAAGCGAGGAACCGCGCCATGGCATTGGTAAAAGAAAAAATTTACACAATAAATGATATCTATGCTCTCCCGGACGGACAAAGGGCAGAGCTGATTGACGGACGCTTATACATGATGGCACCCCCAAATACCAGGCATCAGAATCTTGTCAGTGAATTTACTATCACAATAGGAAATTATATCCGCTCAAAGGGCGGAAACTGCAAAGTATTTCCAGCTCCATTTGCAGTTTTCTTAAATAAGGATGACCAGAACTATGTCGAACCTGACATTTCCGTGATATGTGATAAGGATAAATTGAATGACAAAGGGTGCAACGGCGCACCGGACTGGATAATCGAAATCACCTCCCCCAGTACGAGCCGGCTTGACTATGGAGTCAAACTATTCAAATACCGTACCGCAGGCGTACGTGAATACTGGATTGTAAATCCCATGAAAAAAACAGTTACCGTATTTGACCTGGAAAACGAAGAGAAATCAAACCAGTACGATTTTGATGAATCCATTTCTTCCTGCATTTATGAAGACTTAAAAATCAACATCACCGACCTGCTTTCATAAATTAGCTGATTGCAACACCGCAACTGATGAAAAACCGCCCGGTGTTACCAGCACCGAACGGCTTTTGACAGATATCCTGAAGATGATACCTAAGCTACGAAAATATTGTATCAACCTGATCAGGTAACCCACCGCTTTATGAGGGCGCTCCGGCACCTTGATGTGCCCGGCTTCCGATTTCACGACCTGCGGCACTATGCGGCATCCACCATGCACGCGATCGGCGTACCGGATCAGTACATCATGCAGCGTGGTGGATGGAGCTCCGGCAAGACCTTAAAGGCATATGAAGAAAAATATACTGACATGACACTCTCACATTATGAGGGTATCAACACGAAATGCAACACGCAAAAGAAAAACCCTAGATTTTCCAGGGTTATCGAGAGCGATAGACGGGGCTCGAACCCGCGGTCTCGACCTTGGCAAGGTCGCGCGTTACCAACTACGCCACTATCGCATATGGGATTGTCTTCATCAGACTTAATAAAGTATACATGATGATGCTCTGTTTGTCAACCTTTTTTTACTTATTTTTGATTATTTTCAGAAATAAGTCCCCGGTCACAAACTGCCCATGTAAAGCGGGTGATGGGAATCGAACCCACGTATCCAGCTTGGAAGGCTGGTGTTCTACCATTGAACTACACCCGCACAGTGCCCAGAACCGGAATCGAACCAGTGACACGAGGATTTTCAGTCCTCTGCTCTACCGACTGAGCTATCTGGGCGCTTAACCGAAATAAAGTATACACTACCTCATTTCGATTGTCAATATATTTTCAAAAATTTTCAGCATCTCCGTTACTTTTCAGTTACAATTCACACCCTGTCATATTCTGACAACTATTTAAGCATTTAAGGTGTGAATTATAACAAATATTGCACACAAATTGATAAAGGACATCAATTTGGCGCACGCTTTTCACTACATTGATGGACGAGTGAACTGTAACACTTTTCACACCCACGCCAGTTTTAGGCATAACAATACGCCAATGCTACAATGTTAAGCTGTAGCATCGGTTTTTCTTTCTGATTTTGGAGGGCATTTACGGCCATATATTTCTGCGATTTATTATTATTCAAAGATATTTGCTGCATCATGTTCAGGTTTCCGAATCATTAAAAAAACAGGAAATGATACTCACGACAGATGAAATCTGCCGTGAGTATCGCGCCAGCCGCAGCCACGAAGTGGCATATTTCCTTATGCGGCTGTGCGCATCACATTATACTGAGCGGCCAGTCTTTTCGACCGCCAGTATAATCTGAATATCAGATATTTTCCTGTTTAATAAAATAAAGACATTACATATACATTCAGCATACTATACTCACGAGAATATTGTGTCCATCATCTTCAACTTTATAGTGCCAAAATTTGTTGTATCATATACTTTAACTGTACCAGACATGGTGAGATTTTTATTTGCATCAAAAGAATAATACACATTATTTGAACTCCCATCAGGCATGTAGTTGCAGGGATCTGGAACATGCTTGCAGGAGCTTGCCGTTGAGCAGAAGGAAGATCCAGAAAGTCACTCCGAAAAGGACAAATTATAGGTATTATGCAAAACATAGATTTTCAATTATCTCTAATATCCAATTGGCATCCTGTTCTTCTAATTCAAGATAAAATCCCTCAACAGCCAAAATCTTACAGCTATCGTTGCAAAACTTTGCATGCACTTTTTCGCCATTGATGTAAAAAATTAGCTTTATATCATATGGACATTTATAATCAACTGATTTGATATTTGCACGTTTTAATATATTCTCCATTTGTTCCGTTTCGCTCTCAGTAAACTGACATGAATCTCCCTTATCATTAGATAATTCTATTCTCTCAATTGAATCAAGCCGAATGCTGTTCAATTCTTTATATTCCGCCAAATCTTTAATTTTCTTTACCATCTCTGATGATTTTGTCCTTTTGTTTTTTTTTTTTTCCGGCTTTTCTGTTTTTGTTTTTTTTCTTTTCCTTT
>VSNO01000068.1:9114-22218 GCA_009774375.1 Lachnospiraceae bacterium | reverse complement strand
AATACTACCGCAGCTCCCGTCATGCTCTTGAGTCTCTTTGGCTCGGAGATTTGTATAAGATAGAGGCATCATTATTACTGACTCTACGTGCACCGTCTGCGCAAACATATCCACCGCCCTGCCCCGCCGCAGTTCATACCCGTTTGCGCACAGATATTTCAGATCCCTCGCAAGCGTGGCACTGTCGCAGCTCACGTAGACGATCCGCTCCGGCGCCATTTTCACGATCGTCTCCAGGCATGCCGGATCACATCCTTTGCGCGGCGGATCCACACAGATCACATCCGCGCGGATCCCCTGCTCCTCATAGAGCCTTGGCAGGACTTCCTCTGCCTTTCCCTCATAAAAGCAGGCATTCTCTATGTGGTTGCGCCTGGCATTCTCCCTCGCGTCTGCGACCGCCTGTCCGACGATCTCGACACCGTAGACCTGCTTTGCCCTTTTCGCCATGAACAGGCTAATGGTTCCGATGCCGCAGTAGAGATCCCACACGGTCTCTGTCCCGGTCAGCCCCGCATAGTCGAGCGCGATGCTGTACAGTTTCTCCGTCTGAACCGGGTTTACCTGATAAAAGGACAGCGGCGAGATGGCAAACGTAATCCCGCAGCCGTCAGCCGGCACAGCTCCACGCTCCGCGCCGGCATTGATACGCTCTATGCTCCGCATGTGTATCACGTCGCTGATCGTGTCGCGCCCCCAGATCGTGCGGCACTCTTTTCCCATGATCACGTTTGTGTTTTCCCTGTTGATATTGACAGATATACTGGTCATTCCCCTAATCTTTGCCAGTTCCTCCACCAGCCTGTCCGCCTGTGGAAGATCCTTGCCGTTTATGATGATGCACACCATGATCTCTCCTGATGTGAAACCTTTTCGGATCAGGACATGGCGGACAAGCCCTTTTCCGGCTGTCTCGTCATACGACGGTATTTTATAGCGCTTCATGTGATCCAGGAGCAGTTCGAGGATGATCCGGTTCTCCTTCACGCCGAGTGCACAGTCCGTATTATGTATGATGGAATGGGTCCTGCCTGCATAAAAACCGGCAGCCAGCCCGCCATTTCTGTCCACACCGATCGGGAACTGCGCCTTGTTCCTGTAATGAAACGGCTCCTCCATGCCAACGGCCGGCTCCATCGTCCTGTCGAGCAGCTCTTCTGGCAGTCCGCCGATCCGCACCAGATTGCTGCGGACCTTCCTCTCCTTAAATAAGAGCTGTGCCGTATAGTCGAGCGCCTGGATCTGGCAGCCACCGCACTGACGGTGATATGGGCACTTTGGTTCTGTACGGTCGGGCGAGGATCTGATGACCTGCATCAGCCGGGCATACGCATACCCCTTTTTCACTTTTATCACTTTTGCCTCGATCTCATCACCGATCACCGCGTCTTTGACGAAAAACGTAAAGCCGTCGATCTTCCCTATTCCCGCCCCGTCAATGCCCATATCATCGATACAAAGTGTTATGATATCGTCTTTTCTGTATTCCAATTTGATCTCCCATCCATTTGCATGCCTTTTGTCCGACCGCATGATCTATCACAGACCACTGTGTTCCTGATCCCGGACGGCGCACTCACACTGTCCGCTTAAGATTGGATTCAAACAGCCTGTTGTAGCCAAGCCAGCCTGATTCCTGCGATGATTCCAGGATCTCCATGAACGTTTCCATCTTGGCGTCTGTATCATCCGCATAATTGAGTGCCAACGCCTCTATGAGCGCCGGCTTCTTAGGGGAACCGAACTCATATTCCCCATGATGCGCGAGGATGCAGTGTTTCAGCTCCATCTCAAGCACCGACGGAAATCCCGGTATTTCGCGCGCCATTTGACCGATCATCTCTGATCCCATCACAATGTGCCCCAGAAACTGTCCCTCATCCGTGTAGTCATTCGCCGGAAACGCGCTGATCTCCCTGGTCTTTCCGATATCGTGGCAGATCGCCGCGGTGAGCAGCAGATCGCGGTTCAGGACGGGATACGCGCTGCAGTAATACTCACAGAGCTTCGTGACACCGAGCGTGTGCTCCAGCAGTCCGCCGATAAAACCGTGATGGACTGATTTTGCCGCCGATGCCTTCCTGAACCTGGCTGCAAATGCCTCATCCTCCACGAAGAACTTTTTTAACAATGCATGAAAGTATGTATTCTCGATGCTGTCAATGATGTGCACCAGCTCCGCATACATCCCATCCAGGTTCTTCCTGCTCACAGGCATGTACTCACTCTCATCGTACTCACCCGCCTCGCATCTGCGCACGCGCTTTACATTGACCTGCAGCGCTCCGTTGAAGCTTGTGACGTCGCCGTACACCTCGATATAATCCATCGCCTCAAAATCCGCGATCCCGACATTGTTGGGATCCCAGATCTTGGCATCGAGCGTTCCGGTCTTATCCTGAATGATCACATTGTCATAGCTCTTTCCATTCTTGGTCACCGCCGAACTCTTGAACTTACAAAAATAGATGTCAAATACCCTGTCGCCGTCTTTATAATCTTTAATATATTTCATTTTTTATTCAATCCTTTCCAATTCTGCCTGCACCACAAAATGCATTTCCTCATAAGCGTCGACGCTTGCCCGCTGTACTACTATGTTTATGCTGCCCTCCGTCCGGGCATTCCGCAGAACATTCATATAATCCGCCGCGCTCTTGATATCCTGCGAACCGACCCGCACCACGATATCGCCTTTCTGGATGCCCTTGCGCATAGCGGGCGAGTCCATATCGATATCGACAATATATGCCCCCTGTGGAAGCCCCATCTCCGCCCTTACCTGCGCGGAGATGTCCTGCGCATAGATTCCGAGATAGGGGATCCGCTCCCCGTTGGAAAGCTTGGAGATCAGTCCCTTCAGCTCAGTTATCCCCACTGCGGAGAGCAGATTCCTGGTGTCCTCATGATTATGGCTGTTGTCTATGATACCGATCACTTCGCCCCGCATATCCACAAGGATCCCGCTGGGATTCGTGCCCGCATAGATGTCCGTCGTCATCATCTTGTACTCACTGTCCGCCATCGTGACGACATTCCCCTTTGATGTGACCATCCCGTAGCAGACTGTGTCCTTGTAGCCAAAAAGATTTCCGACCGCGATGATCGGTGAACCTGTCATGCCGGAAGAAATGGAACTTCCCAGCGTTGCGACCATGGCAGATTCCAGCGTGTCCCCTCCTATATATTTCAGATCCACCGCGAGCACTGCCAGATCAGTATTTTGATCATACTGCTTGATCACAGCTTCCGCATCCGTGCCGTTGCAGAAAACGATCCTGATCGTCTCCGCACCGTCCAGCGATGACTTTCTGCTCAGTATCAGCAGCTCCCGGTTGTTGTTCGCGATGATGACGCCGGCCGTGGTGCCCTCGCTCTGATCCGTGTTGTTGAACCAGTCCACATCGGAGTGAACCGCCGTGACCGTCACCATGCTCAGCTTGACTTTATTATAAATCTTATACAGCTCCTCATATTGTGTCTGATACGGTTTCAACGGCTCAAACGGCTCCGTTTCCTTTGGATCTTCCGTCAGGTTTGCCGTGGTCATCCCTTCCATACCGGCACTTTCCTCATGCGGATCCGTCTCGACTGCCCCATCCTTTTCCGGTTCCGTACTGCCAGACTCTCTCTCTTTTGTCTCTGTTTGCTGCGGATCAGCGTCCGTCGGACCCGAACCGTCGTCCGTCCCTGTCTCCGCGCCCTGCCCATCCGTGCTGCTGTGGGAAGAGCTGTCCCATTCCTCCGCCTCACTCTCCGCAGATTCCTCCTGGCCCGAAGCCGTCCCCTCTGTCAGCATATCCTCGGGGCGCATCTCATCCTGCTCCTGCGGAAATGTCACGATCTCCGGCTCCTCCTCAGGATACAGCCAGTTGTTGAGGACTGGCTCCAGCAGCAAAAAAGATAAGCAGGCCAGCAGGCCGAAAAGCACTGCCATGGATGCCGTAATGATCGTTCGTTTCAGGAGTCTTTTCTTATTGACCGGCCGTTCCTTGATCTTCTCCTGCAAAAACTCAAAATCACTCGTCGTCCCGGGAGATTCCGAATTTTCATTCTTCTCATCATTCATCCGCATCTTGTCTCTCCTCCCTCCCATCATAGTATAGCCGATAGATTTTCCATGGTCAATGCATTTTAGCCTGTGACAAAAATTTCATGCGCTTACTGATCAAAAATCCCTTGTCGGAATATAAAAAAAATGTTAGAATATGCTTTGTATAAGTATCTTTCAATAATACGGACGATAAAGAGGAAAATTTATGAAAAAATTAAAATTTCTGTGCGCTGCACTTACAGCAATACTCACTCTAGGCAATTATACAGGAGGATACGTATGTGCTGCATCGGATGACACACAGACAAAAGAAGCACCAACAAAAGAGACGCAGGCAAAAGAAGCGCAGGCCGAAGACTCACAGTCTCCCGCAGCTCTCACCGACGAGGAACTCGCCTCATATTACGGCGATTCTGTTTTTGTCGGTGACTCGATCATGGTCGGATTCCGCAATTACAGCGCCAAACAGCAGTCTTTCGTTCACGACATCCAGTTTCTGGCTGTCGGGAGCTATTCGGCATTCAACGCCATGAAGCCTGTGGCAGGCGACAATGTCCATCCCATGTACAAGGGAAAAAAATGCCAGGTGTGGGATGCGATCCCGCTTACAGACAGCAAGCGCGCTTTTATCCTGCTGGGAATGAACGATATCAGCATCCTCGGTCTCGAGGGCGCGCGCGACCAGTACAAAGAGCTGATCGGCAGGATACAGGAAAGTTCGCCGGACATCGAGATCCATATCATCAGTGTAACCTACACCCTGAAAGGTGAGGGCAAAGGAAAGCTGAACAATGAAAACCTCGCACAGTACAATGTCCTTTTGCAGGAAATGGCAGAAGAGAACGGCTGGGGATACCTCGATCTGTGCATCCCCATATCTGACGGTGAGGGTAACCTTGCCAAAGAGTACTGCAGTGACGGATTTGTCCATCTCTCCACCCCCGCATACGCATTGTGGGAGACCAAGCTCATCGACTATGCCAATGAGCAGGCCGGCCAAAATGGATCCGAAACCGACGCGGACTCTGCCGCAAAGCCGATGACAGAGACAGAAAATGACACTATTGAAAGCCCCGAAGCACAAACCGAAAAACCTGAGACTGAGCCGAAAAAAGCTTCGAAATCCAGGATTGAAACCAGTTCAGAAGCAGCAGTTCCTCAGGAAAACAAAGGGAGATAACGATCATGAATACAATAAAATCTACGAAAGCGGTGGCAGCTTTGGCTGCCATTATGCTGGTCTGCACCGGATGTTCGTCAGACAAGGCTGTACCTACTGCAAATACTACAGATCAGACCGCCGTTTCGGATACTGCAGACAACACTGACACAAAAACTGCCAAGTCCATCGACGAGATCTACCAGGAGATCGGACAGACCGTAACGCTCCAGTCACCCCAGTGCATGGACGATGACTTTATCTCCAATTATTACGGCATCGACGCCTCGATGCTGGAAGAATATGTCTTCTCCATGTCGGAGGACGCCGCGCAGGCTGAGACGATCATTATCATGAAGCTCAAAAACACCGACGATCTGGCCAGTCTGCAGGACAGTCTGCAGACCGTCGTGGACGAAAAGAAGAATGAGATGGAGAACTATATTCCCGAACAGTTTGCTATCGTGGAAAAGAGCAAAGTCCAGACAAAAGAAAACTATATATGGCTCGTGATATCCGAGAATGCGGACGCGATCACGGATATCATTGAAAGCGATCTGTTTTAGCGGAGGATAATCATGGTCTTTAGCTGTATCCCTTTCCTGTTCTTTTTCCTGCCGCTGTGCCTGATCTTGTATTACGCAGTCCCATTTTCATGGAAAAATGGGATTTTGCTTATTTTCAGCCTTATTTTTTACGCGTGGGGAGAACCGCTGTACATTCTGCTGATGCTTTTTTCGACCGCGCTCGACTACACAAATGGAAGGCTGATGGAACGCTTTGGCACAACCCGGTTCAGGCGGACTTTTTTTCTGTGCTGCAGTATCTGCATCAACCTGTCCATACTTGCTTTTTTCAAGTATGCAGACTTTGCCGTCCTGACCATAAACGGTTTGCTCGGCACGCAGTTTGCGCAGCCTGGGATCCATCTTCCCGTCGGCATCAGTTTTTATACCTTCCAGACGATGAGTTATATCATCGATCTGTACCGCGGCGAGGTAAAAGCGGAACACAGCTACACGGCCTATCTCACCTATGTGTCCATGTTCCCGCAGCTGGTGGCCGGCCCTATCGTGCGCTTTGCCGATATTCAGGAACAGCTGCATGACAGGAGACTCACGCTGAAGGGATTTGAGCAGGGTATCCTGCGCTTCATGACGGGCCTGTTCAAGAAAGTGCTGATCGCCAATCAGGCCGGTGCCCTGTGGGAGGAGATCCGCGCCCTGGGCGCTGCGGATACGAGTGTCGCGACAGCCTGGCTCGGCGCGCTCTGCTTTACCCTGCAGCTCTATTTTGACTTCAGCGCTTACAGCGATATGGCGATCGGCATGGGGCACATGCTCGGCTTTCATTATAATGAGAACTTTAATTACCCGCTGACCGCAGTCTCCGTGACGGACTTCTGGCGGCGCTGGCACATTTCGCTGTCCACATGGTTCCGCGATTATGTGTACATCCCGCTCGGCGGAAACAGGAAGGGAGTCCTGCGCCACCTGTTCAATATTGCCGTCGTATGGTTTCTGACCGGAATGTGGCATGGGGCGTCGTGGAATTTTGTCCTGTGGGGCGTCTACTACGGGATCCTGCTCATGCTGGAAAAATACGTATGGGGAAAACTGCTTGCAAAATTACCCAGAGGGATCCGGCACGCCTACGCGTTTCTGATCGTCGTGTTTGGTTTCGTGATCTTTGCGATCACAGACTTTGGAGAACTTGGAGGTTATATCGGCCTGCTCTTCTCCTTTGCGTCAAACACGCTTGCTGACACCCGTTTTCTGTGGTACCTGGGCAATTACGGCGCGGTGCTTGTCACTGCATGTGTCCTCGCGTGCCCGGTATATCCGTGGATCTGCCGGAAAGCAGCAGGGCTTGGCGCGGGAAAACGCTGCATCTTGTCCGCGTGCGCCGGGATCGGTATGCTGCTGCTGTTTCTATTGTCAACGGCATACATGGTGAGCGACACCTACAATCCGTTTTTGTACTTCCGGTTTTAACTGTCCATTTTCCGAAAGGATACCATAACAATGATCACAAACATGAAAATAAAAAGGGCTGTCGTATGCCTGCTCTGCATCGGCATCTTATCGCTGTCCGTATGCCTGCTCGTCAGTCCGAAGAAAGAATTTTCTGAAAATGAAAACAGATATCTCACAAAATTCCCGTCCTTTTCCGCGAAGGCTCTGCTGGGCGGAGAATACACGGAGTCGCTGGGCGACTGGCTTGCCGACCACTTCCCGCAGCGGGATTTTTTTGTGGGATTAAAGAGCGGCGTGGAGATCGCAAGCGGCAGGAGGGAGATCAACCACGTCTATGTGGCGCAGGACGACTATCTCATCGAATCCTACGCCAAACCGCAGAACACAGCGCGCATAACGGACACGCTCGTCCATTTTTACGACAAGATCGGTCAGGCAAAAGTCGACGTGAATTTGATGCTGGTGCCGACAGCCGTGACCATATACAGCGACAAACTCCCTGCGTATGCTCCATCGTCTGATCAGAAGGCGGTTGCAGACGCAATCTACGATGCATCGGGCATTCCCGCGATCGACTGCACGGACAGGCTTTATGAGGGCGCCGCGCAGGGACAGATCTACTACCGCACGGACCATCACTGGACGACGCTGGGCGCATACTATGGTTATCTCGCGTACTGCGATGCCAAAAATATGACACCCGTGTCACTTGAATCCATGGAAGCGCAGACCGTCACAGAAGATTTTGCCGGCACGCTGTACTCCAAGGTGAACGATTACAGCCACCCGAAAGACGCGATCACGATATACACCAACCCCGCAGATGACCTGACTGTCACCTATGCAGATACGGGGGAAGTGACCGACAGACTGTACAACCTCGACTATGTGGCAGAGAAAGACAAATACTCTCTCTTTCTCAACAATATCCATCCGCTTGTCGAGATCGAGAACAGCACGGTGGCCTCACAGGATACACTGATGCTGATCAAGGACAGTTACGCCAATTCCATGGTGCCCTTCCTCGCGCACCATTACAAAAAGATCTACGTGCTCGACACCAGATACTACAGGGACGGACCGTCCTCTTTTCTGGCAGAACACGGGGACATCACGGATATATTACTGCTATATAACATGAACACCCTCGATGGCGACACCGGCATCCGGGGAATTTATTAGTACAGTGCTGCGCAGATTCCGTTGAAAGACAGTGCCTGATATCTGTGCAATGATGAACTAAACGGAGGACTATTATGAACGATAAAGCATTGCGAATACTTGAATATCATAAGATCATCAGTCTGCTCGTCGACAAGGCAAGCTCGGCTCCCGGAAAGGAGCTGTGCCAGAAACTGACACCGATGACCAGCCTCAAAGAGATCGAGGCGGCACAGCAGCAGACTTCCGACGCGTTTTCCCGCCTGGTAAAAGGCGGGCGCATCCACTTCAGCGGAAACAAGGACATCAGCTTCAGTATCAAGTCACTGGAGATCGGAAGCGCCCTCTCCGCCGTAGAACTCCTAAAGATCTCGGCCTCCCTCGCCTGCGCCACAAGGGCAAAGACCTTTGCGCGCACAGAGCACGACGAGGAGATCACCGACAGTCTGCAGGACTATTTTGCAAACCTCGAACCGCTGACGCCGCTCCAGAACGAGATCAACCGCTGTATCATCTCCGAGGAGGAGATCGCGGACGACGCGAGCCCGACCTTAAAGCACATACGGCGCAGCATCCACCTGACCAACGAAAAGATACACAGCCAGCTCACCAACATGGTCAATGGGAGCTATCGGACTTACCTGCAGGACGCGGTAGTCACCATGCGCAACAACCGCTACTGTATCCCCGTCAAAGCGGAGCACAAGGGCAATGTCCCAGGAATGGTCCACGACCAGTCTTCCACTGGTTCCACACTTTTCATCGAGCCGGCTGTCGTCGTGGATCTGAACAACCAGCTCAAGGAACTCGCCCTGAAAGAAAAGGACGAGATCGAGCGCATTCTCGCGGAGCTGAGTAGCGCCGCCGGAGAGCATACCGAGGATCTTGCAAACAACTACCGCCTCCTGACAAAGCTTGATTTTATCTTTGCAAGGGCAGGGCTTGCCATCGACATGAACGCGTCGCGCCCGCTCTTTAACAAAGACCGCTATATCAATATCCGCAAGGGACGCCACCCGCTGTTAGACAAGAAGAAAGTGGTTCCCATCGACATCAATCTTGGCAAAGACTTTGACCTGCTGGTTGTCACAGGCCCCAACACCGGCGGAAAGACTGTCTCCTTGAAGACTGTCGGGCTCTTTGCGCTGATGGGGCAGTCCGGACTCCACATACCGGCACTTGACCGCTCCGAACTGGGCATCTTCACGGAGGTATACGCGGACATCGGCGATGAGCAGAGCATCGAGCAGAACCTGTCGACTTTCTCTGCCCACATGACGAACACGATCTCTATTTTGGAAAATGCAGACGAAGATTCCCTCTGTATCTTTGACGAGCTCGGTGCCGGAACCGATCCGACGGAGGGCGCGGCGCTCGCGATCGCGATCTTAAAGCACCTGCACGACAAGGGCATCCGCACCATGGCGAACACGCACTACAGCGAGCTCAAAGTGTTCGCACTCACGACCTCCTACGCGGAAAATGCCTGCTGCGAATTCGACGTAGAGACACTCCGCCCGACGTACCGGCTCCTGATCGGTATCCCCGGCAAGAGCAACGCCTTTGCCATCTCATCAAAGCTCGGCCTGCCGGACGAGATCATCGCATCCGCCAGGGAGCACATCAGCGAGGAGGACGAAAGCTTTGAGGATCTGCTGGCAGATCTCGAGACCAGCCGGCGCACGATCGAAAACGAGCGCAATGAGATCCAGAGCTACAAAGCCGAGATCGAATCCCTGAAACAGAAACTGGAACAGAAACAGGAGCGCCTCGACGCGCAGAAGGACAAGATCCTGCGCGAGGCGAACGAGGAAGCGCGCAAGATCCTGCAGGAGGCAAAGGACGTCGCCGACGAGACGATCCGGGACTTTCAGAAAGTCAGCGTCAACAAAACCTCTATTCAGGAGCTGGAGAAAGCGCGCACCAAAGTGCGCGACAAGATCTCGGAGAAAAATACAAAGCTCGCAGCTGCACAGGAAAAACCCACGCACAAGATCTTAAAACCGACCCAGATCAAACCCGGGGACATGGTAAAAGTGGTCTCGATGGGATTAAAGGGCACGATCTCCTCGAAGCCGGACGCAAAAGGCGACCTCTTCGTACAGTGCGGCATCATCCGCTCCAAGGTCAATATCAAGGATCTGGTACTGATCAACGAGGACGCGATGTCGGGCACTGCCGCCTACAAAAAAGGCTTTGGCGGTACAGGCGGCTCCAGAAAAAGCTCCGGCGGCGGAGCTATCGGCATGTCCAAGGCTGCAACCCTCTCCGCGGAGATCAACCTGCTCGGAAAGACCGTGGACGAGGCGATCTCAGAGCTTGACAAATATCTCGATGACGCCTACCTGTCCCATGCCCCCAGCGTCCGTGTCGTGCACGGCAAGGGAACCGGCGCACTGCGGCAGGCTGTCCAGCAGCACCTGAAACGTGTCTCCTATGTGAAATCCTTCCACCTCGGCGAGTACGGCGAGGGAGATGCCGGCGTGACGATCGTGGAATTTAAGTAAAACGAAAAGAATGAGGAAGAAAAAATGGCAAACAAACAAAAAATACTGATTGTTGATGACGATGAAAACATTGCAGAACTGATCTCCCTGTATATGACAAAGGAATGTTTCGAGACGAAGATCGTCTATGACGGGGAATCCGCATTGCAGGAAGCAGGCAGCTTCTCACCGGACCTGATCCTGCTCGACCTGATGCTTCCCGGCATTGACGGCTATCAGGTCTGCCGCGAGATCCGCCAGAGAGCACAGACACCGATCATCATGCTGTCCGCAAAGGGCGAGGTGTTTGACAAGGTGCTGGGGCTCGAGCTCGGCGCCGACGATTATCTGGAGAAACCGTTTGACACAAAGGAGCTCGTAGCGCGCGTCAAGGCAGTCCTGCGCCGCTACAAGACAGCAGCCCCTGCCGAACCGGTTTCGGACGCCAAGCAGGTCACCTATCCCGACCTCACCATCAACCTCACCAATTATTCCGTGCTCTATCACGGCAAAACGGTGGACATGCCTCCCAAGGAGCTGGAACTTTTATATTTTCTCGCCGCGTCCCCGAACCATGTATACACAAGGGACCAGCTGCTCAATCAGATCTGGGGCTATGACTATATCGGCGACACGCGCACCGTCGACGTGCACATCAAACGTCTCCGCGAAAAGATCAAGGATCACGAATCATGGCGCATCTCAACGATCTGGGGTGTCGGATACAAATTTGAAGTCAAGAACTGATCAAAATAAAAGAACAAGAAATGAGGATTTTCATTGAAGCGGACACTCTACTTAAAATTTGTACTGGCTTACTTTATCTTTGCCTTTTTTGGTTTTATCATCGTGGCAACCTTTACCTCAAGCATGACACTTGAGCACATGAAACGCGAGCGCGCCGACTCCCTGTACAAGGAAGCGCTGCTGGTCGCCGACTCCTACGCCGCCGATCTCTACAACAGTGAGATCACGCTCGAATCCGTATGGCGTCAGATCGAGGCGATCGGCACCTTCCTGGACGCCTCGATCTGGATCGTCAATCCATCAGGGCTGATCGTGCTGGACTCCAGCTCGCCGCTTGAGATCGAAAACCCCACCACCATCCCCAATTTCAGTCCCACGATCACTGGAAATTCATTTTACACGACCGGGAATTTTTTTGGGATGTTCGATGAGGAAATGATCTCTGCGTTTGCGCCGATCACATCCAAATACAAGGTGAAAGGTTACGTGGTCATCCACGCATCCGTGGAAAACCTGCATGCCTCCTGCAATTCGCTCCTGAACATATCCTATATCACGCTGGCAATCCTCTTTCTGCTGTCGCTGATCATACTGCTCTTCTTCACGGAGATGGTGTATCTGCCGCTCCGCAAGATCACACACGCGACAGAACAGTACGCCATCGGCAACTTCCGGTATGAATTCCAGCTCGACAGCGAGGACGAGATCGGCTACCTCGCCGCCTCCCTCGCCTATATGGCAAGCGAAGTCGCCAAGAGCGAGGACAATCAGAAGCGCCTTGTAGCAAACATCTCCCACGATTTCCGCTCGCCGCTCACCTCCATGCGCGGATATCTCGAGGCGATGCTCGACGGCACGATCCCCCCCGAGATGCACGAGAAATATATCCGCGTCGTCCTGAACGAGACAGACCGCCTGACCAAACTGACCAACTCCCTGCTCACGCTCAACAACCTCACGACAAAGGGGCTGATCCTTGACCGGAGCATATTTGACATTAATCAGGTCATCAAAAATACGGCAATGTCCTTCGAGGGAACATGCCGCCAAAAGATGATATCCATCGATCTGGTCCTGACAGGAGACGAGATGTATGTGAATGCAGACATGGTGAAGATCCAGCAGGTGCTCTACAATCTGGTGGACAACGCCATCAAATTCAGCCACAAGAATTCTTCTATTAAGATCGAGACCGTGGAGAAGTCAAACAAACTGCTGGTATCTGTAAAGGATAACGGCATCGGCATCCCCAAGGACAGCATCCGGCTGATCTGGAACCGCTTCTACAAGACGGACCTCTCGCGCGGCAAGGATAAAAAGGGAACCGGCCTCGGTCTCTCCATCACCAAAGAGATCATCCAGTCCCACAACGAGAACATCAATGTGATCAGTACAGAAGGCGTAGGGACGGAATTTATCTTCACACTGGAGAAGGGCGGGGGGGGCGGAAGCCGACCCACCCAGTAGTCACGTGTTTCCCCACGAAAGAATCATGTCAACAAGACTAATCCGAAATAAAAA
>VSNO01000068.1:0-9104 GCA_009774375.1 Lachnospiraceae bacterium | reverse complement strand
TATTTGATAGTGTTATTTTCTGCTTTGGTTTTTAATTTTTTTTCATACTTTTTCGGGGGGGGTTTTTTTGACTCCCCCCCGCCCTTCTCTGCAGTTTACCCCAGGTAATGTCTGATGTCATCCTGTCTACGCCTTTATCATCACCTCATCCAGTTCCCCGCGTTCCAGCAGCGGCGCCATATCCTCGAGCGGTCTGCTCGCCATCTGCCCGTCTTCTTTCATATAGCTGGCCTGTTTCGGAACGATCTTCTGCGTGATATCCGCATTTACCGTGCAGACAACGGGGCCGTCGCAGTCCAGGACTGCCTTGATCTGCTGTGCGAGATCCGCCTCGTTCTCGATGTGCATCCCCCTGATCCCGAAGGCTTCCGCTATCTTTTTCATATCCGGAAGCGTGAGTCCGCTCTCCCCGGTGCACCCGGTAAGCCGCCCCTTGAAATTGCCGTTCTGGGAGCCATAGATCATGCTGTACCCCTTATTGTCTATCACAAAGAGCTTCACCGGCAGGTTCCGACGCCAGATGACCTCCAGCTCCTGCATGTTCATCGCCGCGCTCCCGTCCCCTGTCACGCACACTGTGCGGCGGTTTCCGGAAGCGATACAGGATCCGACGCACGCCGGTATGTCATAGCCCATCGCCGCCAGATTTTTGGTCAGGAACGCGCGCTGTCCCCACTTGATCCGGAAGGACTTCATCGCGATATCCACGGCGGTTCCCGAACTGGTGAACTGATACAGATCCTCCGCCTTCATCTGTGCGGAGATCTCCTCGATCAGATGGTAGGTGCTGACAAATCCCTCACCCGCCTCCTGCTCCGGAATCGTATTGGGATATTTCTCCCATATACTGCCGCAATACGACATCCACTCTGACCTGTCCCTGGACACAATCTGTGTTTTTCTCTCAAGCATCTTCTGTATAAAGGAGCCGGCATCGCACACTGCCTTTATCTGCGGATGGACATTTTTCTTATCCATCTCATTCGGATCGATATCCACCATGACATGGACGGCTTTCGCCAGAAACCTGTCATAATTGTACCCGGAGCTGAGCAGGTTGATCCTGGTTCCCAGCGTCAATACGAAATCAGCATTCTGCAGTATGATGTTCGCCGCCCTGTGCCCCACAGATCCCGGTCGGCCAAAATAGAGCGGATTGTCATCCTCAATCAGATCCACGCCGTTCCAGGATACCATCGCCGGAATCCCGAGAGATTGATACAGCTCCCGCGCTGCCTCCACGCAATGGCTCAGCCGGATCCCGTGTCCGAGGATCAACAGCGGCCTCTTTGCCCGGTTCAGCAGGGCGATCGTCTCATCAACGTCCGCATCCCTTGCCGGATATGCCTCCAGAGCCTCATCGAAGCCTCTCAGCTCATCCGGCTCGATCTGCATCGCCTGGATATCCAGCGGGATGTCCAGCCAGACCGGTCCTGGTCTTCCGTTTACAGCGACCGCTGCGGCTTTTTCCAGCTCATAGCGTATCATTGCCGGATCCCGCAGCTGTACGGCATATTTAGTGTAGGACGCTGCCATGGATAAAATATCCACTTCCTGAATGCCAAACTGCCGAAGCCCCGGCGTCCGCAGGTCATCCCGCTTCACCTGACCGGAGATGAACAATACCGGTATGGAGTCCATGTAGGCTCCCGCAAGTCCTGTCAGGGCATTCGTCCCGCCCGGTCCGCTGGTGACAAGGCAGGCGCCATAACCTTCACGCACCCTGGCATAGGCTTCCGCCGCGATCGCCGCCCCCTGTTCATGAATCATGCACACCCCCTCCACCTGGGGATTGCTCCCCAGGGAATCGTTCAGGTGCATGGCGCCGCCGCCGGCAATATAAAACACCTTATCGATATTCAGGTCTGCAAGAAATTGAATGATATAATCTGATACTTTCAACCTGCTCCACTTTCCTTTCCTATATGATCATTCAGCGAATTTAGATTCCGTGATGAACGTAATATCCATCTGCCCCTGCACGGACTGTCTGAAATCCCGGAACATCTCGAGGATCTCCGCGTTCAGCTCATCCATGCTCATCCCCGGATTGATCCGCGGCAGCTCCTCATCCACATAATTGTCCTTGTGGGAATCCGAAAAGCCGTCAAACCCAGCCAGGACTACCTCCCTCACGTGCAGCTTGCTCAGCAGCCGCAGGCACAGGATCGTCGCATTGTCAAAATGCGGCCATCCGCGCTTGATCAGCATATTGAAATTGACGATATACTCCCCGGCCTCCGCGCAGTTTTTGATATTTGACAGCAAGAGCTTTGCCTTGGACTGCAGAACCTCCGGATAGACATCCTTCGCGTAGGCGTAACGCATCTGATTGCTGAAAAACAGATAATCATATTCATACTCGACGCTCACCGCATTGATCCCGATGCAGACAGGCTTCTCCTTCTCAATATACGCCCTGATGGCCTCCCTTTGCTTCTTCAGCGAAGTGCCAGGTGAGAGTAGCAGTATCCTGCGATCCCGCCACTTTGCCCTCAAAGCGTCATATACCGCATGGTCATCCACCGCCTGACTGCGGTACTCCAGATACTTCTGCTCGAGCAGATCATAATCATACTGCGCCCGCTGGCTCTCGGACAGGGAACTGATGATGCTGTGCATCTCCAGCGCGCTGGTCCTGTGATTATCCCTCAGGTATGCGATGTTGTTCACATGGGCACAGTATGTCCCCGCGATAAAATACGGCGTGGAATATCCCCATGTATAACGGCTCTGAAAGGATTCCATATACGTATCGATCGTGTCCAGGATCATATTCATGTCATAACCGGTGTGGTACTTCTTATTCAGGAAGCTTGCCATCAGCTCCGTCGTCGTGTTGCCGGCTCCGCGCCCCATACCGCAGAGTGAGGCATCGACGATCACCCGCCGCTTCCCGTACAGCTTCTGCACGAAGATCTGGGACATGGCAAACGACATCTGCCTGTTATTGTGGGAGTGGAATCCAAGCATGATCTCCGGCCTCAGATTTCGGTCCAGTATCCCGACGATCCGCCCCATATCCTCATAATCCATCGCCCCAAAGGTATCTACCACCGAGAGGGCGCGGGCATCGGAAGCGTTGACCGCGCCGGCGAGCGCTTCCAGTTCCTCGTCCGAATAGGACATCGTATTTGCCGCCTGGAAAAATACCTGATACCCTTTCCCATGAATCGTCCTTCCCAGGGCGATCCCCTCTCTGAAATGCGCTTTGGGAAACACGACCCGGATCGCACCGATCGTCTGATGATCGCAGGGCGGCAGGTTTGACAGATCATACCGGTCCCAGTCGATCATGGCAACGAGCAGGGCACTACCGCTTTTTCCGGTATTTTTTTCAATCAGATACGGCTTGATGTCATCCGGGACATGATAAAAGGTCTTCCCCTCCTTATGGGGCGCATCTTTCAGCCACCCGCACTCTATGATCTCCAGGTTGGCTTCCTGGAGCCTCCGTATGATCCCTTTTATTGCCGGCGTCCCAAACTCGGCATCCACGATATATGCACCGTCACGAAGCGTACAGTCCAACAACATTACCTGTCTCATCAGCGTTTCTTCCCTCCCCTCACCATCACCGGCACACCTCTCTCTGTCAGGTACTTCATCAACCGATAGTACAGCAGAAAGAACCGATAATATGGCTTATCCTTGTATATATCCAGCACGCGCTGCTTAAAATTATCATTCGCCGTGTACGTGTACCCGGGAATCTGCAGTTCCCACAAAAGCATCCAGCGGGTAAAAAAATCAAACAGCAGCTCTTTCTCGATCTTCTCCAGGCTGGAGGCCCTCAACATTCCGCTCTCGACGGAAGGCCGCAGTAACGTCATAAAGTTCGTATAAAAAACCTGATCGTGATTGATCGTCAGAAGCTTGTTTTTTAACTGCTGCATATCAGCAAAACGTCTGTATAAGACCACACCCTTGTTTCTCTTCTCAAACATCCTGCACAGCTTCCAGACCTGCCAGAGCTTCAGGTCACAGCCGCTCAGATCCTCCATCAGATCCTGACACTCCGTATCCCACACGGTAAATGCCCCGATCCACGTGGCATTAAAGCTGACTCTGCGCATAAAATGATCGAAATCCAACACTTTCGATCTCCTGTCAGGCTGATCCCTTTTCGGATTCAGGAAAAACAGATGCGGTTTCTCATCCATATATTTCCTGGCGATATCACACATATAGGCGATCGTTCCCGGCCTGTATATGAGGGAGTCATTGCTCAGTTTGCGCAAAATACCGTTTGCACGGCTTAATGCTGTAGGAAAATTTCTGTCGTCAACATTCTTCTCATTTCGAAAATAGTGAATGTTCTCATATTTTTCTGCATATTCCTTACCCACTGCCTCTGTGGCTCCTTTATCCCAGGAAGCGTTGTCTGAAATAACGATCTCCACATCTTCCGTAAAAAACTCCGGCTGTCCTACCAGAGATTCCAGACACCGTCTCAAATATTCAGCCCGAACAACTGTTGGAATGCAAATACTCAGCAAAGGTTTCTTTTCCATAATCAGACTATCCCCCGTCACTTGTTCATAAAATCATTGTAATGCTGTATGACCGTCTCCGTATCCCCGATCTCCTTCATGACACCGTCATGGATCCATAAAACCCTGTCACACAATGACCGAAGCGTCTCCATATTGTGAGAAACGATCAGCACCGTCGTATTGACATCCATGATCAGCTCCCGCATCTTGGCGAAACTCTTCTTCTGAAAACGGCTGTCGCCCACACTCAGCACCTCATCCACAAGCATGATATCTGTCTCCAGCATAGCCGTGATCGCAAATGCCAGCTTTGAATGCATACCGCTGGAATATGTCGCCACCGGCCTGTCGATAAATTCTCCCAGCTCCGAGAATTCGATGATCTCATCCATCTTTTCCCTGATCGCCTTCTCCGAAAAGCCAAGCAGCATCCCGGAGAGCATGATGTTCTCCCTGCCGGAGAGCCGGCTGACAAACCCAATCCCCAGCGCCATCAGAGACACCGTATACCCATGCAGATCAATCTCCCCGACATTCGGCGCAAAGATCCCGGCAATGGAGCGCAGCAGTGTGGATTTTCCGCTGCCGTTCTTTCCGACGATCCCCAGCACCTCGCCCCTGTCCACAGAAAAGGAGAGATCCTTCACCGCCTCATGCACCAGATTCCGCTTCTTCTTTCCCCAGAAGCCTCCCCGAACGGAAGCGCTGTTCAGTATCCTGTAATGAATACTTATATTTTTCACATCAATCGCATGCTCTCCCATTTTTCCTCCGTTCCTGCTCCATCCTAACTGATCTTCGCGTATGCATTCTCATTATAGTAAATCGTATATAGACCGACCGCGGCTATGACCAGACTGGCGCAGAGCCAGCCGAAATAGACACCCCAGTCAGGCATCGTCCCATACAGCAGGGCGTCCCGCATCGCACTCATCAGAAACGCCATCGGGTTAAACGTCCCCAGCAGTCCGTCAAACGGCGCCGGCAGACGGTTCATGGAATAGAAGACCCCTGACAGGTACATCATCATATTGAGGACGATCCCGACCACATGCGACAGATCCTTGACATACACGCCATAGTGCATCAGGAATGTCCCCACCGCAAAGGTAAACAGAAATAATAAAAACAGCAGCGGAACCGCCCACAGGATATGGACTGTCAGCGGGATCCTGAAGAGCAGGATCATAACAAAGGTTATCCCATAGGAAACCATGAGCTTGAAGCCATTCACCAGGATCTGTGTCGCCAGCAGCATATATTTCGGCAGATACACTCTCGTGATAATCGGTAAATTCAGCGAGATCGCATTGACGCTGTACGAAACATTGCGCGAAAAAAAGTTCCACATGATCAGGCCGATAAAGACAAACACGGAAAAATTCGGCTCCGAGGATCCAAATACATAACCAAATATAAACGTATAGATCAGCATCATGCACAAAGGTTCGATCAGCCACCACAGCCAGTCCAGATAAGAATTGACCACCTCTGCCCGCAGATAGGCTCCCGCCGAACGCACCACATACTGGCTGTATCTGCGGATATCCTTGAAAAGCCGCCTGCCGTATTTTTGAAATCCGTGCGGCGTTATGTCCGACTCCAATATAAGACAGCAGAAAAAAGGAGCAATCAGTGCACATATGAGTCCAAAACCCAAATGCTTGATCACATAAGTCAGGGTCACCGTCTGAAGGGACAATCCCCGGACTCCCCGGACATGTGCCGCCCCAAACACAACCGCATGGATCAGGACAAAATACAACAGCAGATACAATACCCTGCGCTTTCCTGATACATCCCCGTGCCGCAGATAGATGTGCTCCCCCCATGCCAGCAAAGGCGGCAGCAGCATCGCAGCGGCAACCAACAACATCAATAAATATCTACTATTTACCATTTCTTCCACGGCGCTTCTCCTGACCCGATCAACTGCTCCAGCTGCTGCTTCTCCAGCAGCGTGTCCATGCACTGCCAGAAACCATTGTGCTGATAGGACATCAACTGCCCCTCGGCAGCCAGCCGCTCCAGCGGTTCCTGCTCGAATACAGTGCGGTCATCCTTCAGATAATCAAAGATCTCCTTATTCAGCACCATATAGCCTGCGTTTATAGGCTTGGAGTCTATGATCTTCTTCTCCCGGAAAAAACGCACCGCCCCGTATTTGCCGATATCGAGGGTTCCCTTGCTCTCCTTGAGAGTCACGGCCGTCAGCGTCGCTATCTTACCGTGACTCTCATGAAAGCGCAGCAGATCCTGCAGATCGATGTCACAGACACCGTCGCCGTACGTCATCATGAACGTGTCGTCCCCTATATACTTCTGGATCCGCTTGATCCTTCCGCCCGTCATCGTGTTCAGTCCGGTATCCACGATCGTAACCTTCCACGGCTCCGTCCGGCTGTGATGCACCGTGACGTCATTGTGTCCCGCGGTATAGTCAAATGTGATATCGGACGTCCGCAGGAAATATTTCGAGAACCACTGTTTGATCTTATCCTGCTTATACCCGGCACAGATGATGAACTCGTGAAACCCATAGTAGGAATACTCCTTCATGACATGCCACAGAATCGGCATGCCGCCCACTTCGATCATCGGTTTCGGCCTGTACTCTGATTCTTCCGTGATCCGGGTACCTTTTCCCCCGGCTAACAATACTACTTTCACCGTTTCCTCCCTAGTAACATAACACCCTGTTGATCAATCATTTCCTTCAACAAATTGTAGCGACCTTTGTAATGTTGCCAGCGTATACTGCTCTATCTGATACAGCTGCATGGCATACATAAACATATTTAAGTCTTCTCCCTTTAGATCAGCCTTTCCCAATCCCAGTACCATACTCACATTAAAACTGTCAATCTTTTTTTCTTCCGGATACTGTGTCATCCAGCCCTGCTTATTTAAGGCTTTTCCCAAAACATTGTTCTCCCGCAGTAGTCTTTCCTTTGCTGTCTCAACCACCAGACCTACGCTGAACAGATACGCAACCTTGTAATTTATAAAAAAATTATTTGCAACCCATTTATTAAAGTCTACTTTATTCTCAGCGCTATCTCCAAATTCCTTTTTTCTCAGCTGCAACAGTTCAAGCGCCTGTCCTTCATCAAAATAAAATACCTTCTCCTTAATAAGCGCTTTGCACATGATCGCTCCCATCTTCCTGCCATCAAGCATATTCTTTTCCGCCTCATTGAAGTAACATTCGACTTTGAGTTCCGTTCTCAAGATCCTATACACTTTCTCAATCGTGGGCTTTAGCTTATTATCAGGACACACACAAAGATCACATGTAACGCGAAATGTTTCATCGCATTCAGCCAATGCGGCAGTTCTCGCCATTTTCACATGTTTCCACATCTCATTGAAATGCCGCGATTCACTATACTTTTTCCGTCCCATCTAGAAATGTCCCCTATATTCTATATTATCTTTCTGATCCGCATCGGCTAACAATTGATCCAGACTGGAGAAAACATCTCCAATAGGTTTATAATTATTACAGTTTATTACAAGCGACAACACCAATCTGCGGCCCGAAATTGCAGAACCAGCTTGGCTCATTTTTTTCCGGGCACAGCCGATAACACATACAATACTGCATACCAGCATCGCAGACAACAACATTACTTTTCCATCCATCTCTCTCAATCCTTTCTTCCTGAAACCCCCAGTCTAGTATCTGGCAACATCCTTTCTTCTATAAGCATTCCTATATCTAATACTACTATGACAATGCTTCCCAGTATCACACAAATTAAGTCTGACACTTCGTCAAGCGGCCGGCATCCCGCAGTCAACATAGCAAATGTCATCATTCCTATCAATGAAAATACATGAAAAAAATTTCTCTTATGACTTGTTGTCGTAAAAAAAATCTGAATAATACCTGTCATTACCAGTGTTATGGTAGTAGGTACGACCGAATCCACAACAAGCTGCCTGATCTGCTGCTGACGAATACTTGCCTCCTGGCCACCATAACTTTGCGCGCATACAACACAATAAACCGCAACGATCATATACGTTGCCACAGCAGTGCTGACGTCCTGCTCTATTAATTTCCAGATATCCTTCCATATATGCTTATCTACCACCTTATTCTGCCTGCCCACTTACATTCCACCTCTTTTATCTTATGTACCAGAGCGCCTTTTTTCAACTTAATTATATCAGATTAGCAAATACATTACAAGATTTCCGTTCTCCCCGTTCTTCTGGTCAATGACTTCTATAGCATATATCTGCAGTCAACGATCCTATTCTGCGTGCGCGCCGGCACATCCGCGAATTCTTTCCACGCAGTCAGGATCACCACCTCGTCCGCCTGCGCCAGCACCGCGTCCATCGACTCCGCATATGCGATCGATAAGTGATACTGCCGGTCAAACGCTTCCATCGCCAACGGATCATAAGCGACGATGTTGGTGTAGCCATCCGCGATCAGCGCAGAGATCACTTTCGCCGCAGGTGTGTCCCGCACGTCATCCGACTCCGGCTTGAAAGACAGTCCCAGAACGCCTATACAGTTCTCCTTTGCAGTCTGCGCCTCGATCTGCGTGACCATATATCCCGGGCGCGCATCATTGGTGGCGATCACATTCT
>VSNO01000067.1 GCA_009774375.1 Lachnospiraceae bacterium | reverse complement strand
TTATAAAGGGTTGTTTTTAACTCTTTTTCGGAAAAATGCCTTTTTTCAGTTTGTGCATTTGACAATTCATGATTTTACATCCCAAAAAATTACCAGCCACTTCCTAATGATACCTGGCGGCTGATTTCCCGATTCAACTTTGTCCACAAAAAAAGATGCAGAATGTTCCATTGCTCTGACAATTTTACATTTTACATCTTTTTTATATCGGACATCTTGTTTTTATGCGGTTAACAATCTCATGCCAATGCCTGTATGATCTGGCCAAACGCTTCCGAATCGCGGACCACATGAAAATCTTCCGCTGCCAGCCACTTCTCCCTCATGATCTCGCAGAGCGTCCTGGAATCAGATGTTTCATAGTCTGTTCTCCCTTTTGTCACATTGCCAAAAAGCACTGACGAGACACTGTACTGTTCCGTGCGCATATCAAACTCCCTTGCAGCCTCCGCGGCGGTTCTCAGCTCGTCATACATCAAGTCATACTGCTTCAACCTCGCGCACAGCGCCGCCATCGTACAGTGGTTTCTCACAGTTCCCCACTCAGCAGGCGGTCTCCCGTCAAAGACAAGCTCCTGCAGGTCAGACAATTTGCGGCATACCTTTAATAATTCCTCATCCGGAAGCAGGCGTTCTTCAAGAAGCAGATAAATCCCATGGTGCATCGCTGCATACCCTTCCCGGATCCTGCCGCGGACAAACGGAAGTTTCTCCCCCTCGTCCAGCCCCCACCAGATCTGTGCTTCCCTGCAATATTTCTGTGACGGCAATGTCTCAAAAATCGCCCTGCCGATCTCCCTGCGCCCCATCTCGCAATGGTTAAACGCAAGCCTTCCCGCCGCCTCCAGCCGGATATCCTGGTCGGGACAGTATTTCATGATCCGCTCACCGAGCATCGTGATCTCTGAATCGTACTTTCTCATATTTTCCTGCCATTCCGGTATGTTGCCATCGCTGTCGCCCGCCAGGAACAGGGCATACATCAGTTTGTTCAGCAGTTTATAATTGTCGGGGTACTCCGCGACGCCCTTCCGCGCGATCGCGATGCAGTCGTCGATCCGCCCCTGGCTGACTGCTTCCTGAAACGCTTCCAGATACTTCGCAAGATTTTCTTTCCTTGCAGCTTCGTCCAACCCCATCAGGCTGTCAACCGTGATCCCAAAAAATTCCGCAATGTTCGGAAGAAGCTCGATATCAGGATAGCAGATATCATTCTCCCAGCGCGACACCGACTGGTACGATACGCCGAGGACCGCCGCAAACTCTTCCTGTGTGATATCCTTCTCATGGCGCAGGTATTTGATCTTTTTTCCAATATTCAGGTTCATTATCATTCTCCTTATCGTTTTTTCTACAATTCCTTATCAACGTGCCGAAAGGTGCGCCTCTTTCTGACATCTAACTTATCAGATTTTTATCATGCAATCAACCACGCATATCGGGAGGCTCTCTCACGCGGAAATAGAACATATCGGGTTACTGTTCACACAGGACTTAGCATTTACTGCTATGTCCGTACGAAAACGTACATGCAGCAGGTAAAAATCCATTTGCGAAGCAAATTTTGCATGGATTTTTACTCATTACTGGAACGGAGTGAACAGGAACCATATCGGACAAAATAATGTCACAAATTTTATTTTACATTTGACACATTCAAATTTTTACATTATAATAATAGCAGAACATATAATAATTTTCAAAACTGCACGCTTTATATCAGGAGGAGAAAATTCTAATGACACTCTATCACGGAAGCCGCACCGCAGACATAAAAATGTTAAAACCAAATCAGGCCGACCATGACCGGCCCTATGTATATATGACCACAATTGATGTCGTTGCCGCACTCTATCTGTGCAATGCCGTGGAAAGACCTTATTACTGGTTCCCTTACGGTTTTGAGAACGGCAGTGACATACCCGTTTACCACGAGCTGTATCCAGATGCGTTAAGGGAAGTATCGGAGAATGTCACCGGGTACATCTATGAAGTCACCGCAGAAAATAACCAGGTTATTCCATTCAAAAACATTCCGTGCGCGAGACTGGCGACAGAGCCGGTTCAGGTGACCGATTGTATCCGGGTGGAAAATGCGTATGACTTACTGATGGCATATGTAAAACAGGGAAAGCTGAAAATAAGTCGTTATGATGAGAAAACGCAGCAGCAGCGAGCGTGGTGGTACACCCGCGTCGCCGAATATTTAGCAAAAAAAAATATGATAGAAACGCCGGACTGTTCCTATGCCCGCTTCGTAAAAGAAAAATTGCCGCAGGCTTGGGAACAGTATCAAAACACGATCAAACTATAAAATGAAAATCAGGAAAGGATGTGATCTTCCATGGCTGACCGCGTCACCATTCAGGATATCGCAGATGCGCTGGGCGTATCGCGCAACACCGTATCCAAAGCAATCAACAACACAGGGCTGCTCGCCGACGCCACTAGGGAACGTGTCTTGAAAAAAGCGATCGAGATGGGCTACAAGCAGTTCTCCTACGTCAATATCTACGGCTCCGGCAAACCCGAAGTCACCCTTCCACCCGAGACAAACAAACGGGAGATCTCGCTGTTCACCTCCAATTTTATAGGAAACTCCCACTTCGCCTCGACCATGCTGGACAAATTCCAGCGGGAGCTCTCCAGCGTGGGCTACAGTTTCACCATGCACCGGCTCCAGCAGCACGAGATCGAGAGCCTGTCCCTGCCCGCCTCCTACAATGCTGAGCGGACGGCCGGCATTATCTGCATCGAAATGTTCAACAAGGATTACTGCCACATGCTCTGCGGGCTCGACACACCGACGCTCTTCGTGGACACACCGGTAGCCGAACTCGACAGACCGCTGAGATCAGACTGCCTCTATATGGACAACCAGACACAGATCGGCCGCTTCGTGAGCGAGATGATCCGCCGCGGCAAAAAGCGCATCGGATTTATCGGCGACATCTCGCACTGCCAGTCGTTCTGCGAGCGGTTCCTGGGCTATCGCAATGCCATGTACCTCTCCGGACTCTCCTGTCCCGGGGAGTACTGTATCACTGCCAACAAGAAAGGAGCTTCAGTTCCGGGCTATGATCCCTACCGGGAATATCTCAAGGAAGAGATCCAGCACATGAAGGAACTGCCGGATGTGTTCATCTGCGCCAACGACTTTGCCGCCATAGACACCATGTACGTGTTCAAACAGCTTGGGATCCGCGTGCCGCAGGATGTTTACCTGTGCGGGTTTGACGATTCGCCGGAATCGCACGTGACCTCCCCCACGCTGACCACGATCCACATCCACAGCCAGATCATGGGCTTTTCCGCGTTGCACCTGCTCATGTCGCGCATCAAGGAACCGTCGCTGAACTTCCGCCGGATCTACACGGAGACCAGCCTGATCTACAGGGAATCTACAGAGGATTAGAGTGATTAGAATGAAAGGAGAATTTTTATGCGTGGTGTATTTGGTCTCGAGGGACCAGTCATGAACTTTATCACCAAAATAACCTACAGCGCCTACCTGAATATCCTGTGGCTGGTCTGCTGCCTGCCCGTTGTCACGATCGGCGCTTCCACGACCGCGCTGTTTTATGTGACATTAAAAGTCGCCAGAAACGAGGAGGGCACCAGCCTGACGAAAGCATTTTTCCATTCATTTAAGGCCAATTTCAGGCAGAGCACGGTCATCTGGCTCATCCTGCTCGCCGCGGGGATCGTTCTCGGATTTGACGGCTATATCTTCTACCACATGCGGTTTGAGAACGCCTTCTGGACTGTCGCGACAGCGGTCTTCCTCGTCGCCGTGGTCGCATACGCCATCATCCTGATGTACATATTCCCGCTGCTTGCGCGGTTCGACAACACCGTCAGAGCCATGTTCAAAAATGCCATCATGCTCGGCATGCGCTTCCTGCTCTGCACGGCGGTCATGGCTGCGATCTATTTCGCGATGGCGTTTGTCGTCATCAATGTGTTCACGCCCATTATCATTTTCGGCGAGGGGCTGTGCGCACTGCTCTGCTCCTATCTGCTCTCCAACATTCTGTCGCTCTGCCAGGAAAAGCAGGAGGCGGCGGAATGCAGTATGGCGAATGCAGCAAATGAGATGGCTGAACCCAGCACAACAACCGGATGCAAGGAGCATGAATCCATATGAAAACATTACGAGACAAAAACCTCCGGACATTAAAAGGCAGGGCAAAACTGCAGTATATCTGGGATTACTACAAGCTTCCGCTGGCTCTTTTCGGCATCCTGCTGTACGTCCTCATCTATATTCTGTACCAGCACTTTACATATAAAGAATGCGTCCTGTACACCGCGCTTGTCAACGTGAATGCCGGGGAGACGCTGACAGAAGGGCTGAGCAGCGGTTTTCTGGATTATATGAGCCTCAGCCCTGCCCAAAACAAATCAGAACTGTACACAGGACTGTATCTGACAGACGATGACCAGAATGCATACCACCAATACACCTACGCCTCCCGCATGAAGATCCTTGGCCTGATCGACGGGGAACTGCTCGATGTCGTCCTCATGAACCGGGAGGCGTTTGACGCTTTTTCTCAAAACGGCTACCTGCACGACCTCGCAGAAATTCTCCCGCAGGCGGACGAGAGCCTGTATGAGACTGTGAGACCAGACCTTATCGCCAACCTCATCATCCTGGAGGACAACGCAGTCGAGCACCAGTTAGACGCCTCCATCCCCTACGAGGCTGTGACGGAGGAACACTATTACGGCATTGACTTATCCCGCACACAGCTCATCAGCGCAGCCGGATTTACGGAGCCAGTCTATCTGGGCATCATCGCAAACACGCCGCGCCTGGACAGCTCTGCGGCGTATATCCGATATCTATTTGCAAATCGAGTAGGGAAGAGTCTTCTTCCCCTACTCGTGCGCCGGGCACCCGTCAGCGCATGCTGACAATCTTCCTCTGGGTGCCCGTGTGCATAAACATCGAGCAGGGAAGAACCATCTCCCCTGCCCGTGCACCGGACACCCACGCAGCCGCTATTCGCCATATATCGACTGCATCTTTGTCACGTACAGACTTTCCACCAATACATTCCCATCCGAGAACAACTGGATCCCCTGTGAATCGTGATCGCCATAAGCACGCATGGAGATGGATCTCGTATCGTTAAAATAAGCCTCCACCAGGGAGCGGTCGATATAGATCTCCATGCAGAGCTTCCCATCTTCCAGCGAAAGCGGCCCGGATACATGATTCAGTGAAGCCGCGCTTCCCTTGTTGCTCGTGTCGCCCGCGATCGTTCTTGTCCCGGCATCATATGTATAGGACGTCCTGTCGGAATCCCCGTCTGATTTGAGCGAAATGCCAAACGCCCCCGCGTCATCAGCAACAAATACGGCCCTGACATAGAGCATATCTCCCTTTACATCCGCCAGCATGTCATTGGCCTGTTCCAGCGTGAGGTTCTGTCCCTCCGCCAGCACCGTCCCCTCCAGCGTCTGCAGTGCGTCAATGGGACTCATTTTTACGTCCGTGCCCGCGTCGTTGAGCCAGAGCTTCCTGGTCAGTCCGACACAGTGCGCCCACCCGGCAGCACCTTCCTCGGCTCCCGTCCGCTGATCCTGCATGATGCTGAACAGGCACACGTCGCCGCTTGGCGGATCGACAAACACACTCGGTCCGGTAAACACATTACATCCATAATCAAGCAGCGCAGGATTGTTGTCAAAATTCTCATCCGGCGTGAATCTTCCGGTCTCCACGTCAAAATCGCCGATAAAATAATATACCTTGTTGTCGGCAAGGCCTGCGGGCGCGGGCGAGATCATGAAGATATACTTCGTAACCGTCCCCGCCTCGTTGGTAAGCGGCAGAAGGATCGGCAGCTCCCAGCTCGTGCCGTAGGTCATCGGCTGGTCTTCCATCTCATAGACTGGCCCCATATACTTCCAGTCCATGTCGATCGTGCCGTCCGGTTTTACTTCCAAAGTCTCCGTCTCATACAGGATGGCGCTTCCGCCCTCCGACTCCGTGCTCCCGGTACACACGAGCATGCACCAGAGATCCCCTTCTTTCCAGATATGGGCATCGCGGAACTCGCCGGCTCTTCCCTGTCCCTCTGTCTGCTGTACGGCAAGCCTGTCGCAGACCACCCAGTCTGTCAGGTCAGGATCGGACAGATCCGCCGGATATGCCGCGCCGATATTCTGGTTGGAGATCAGCCCATCCTTTGCGTAATTGTCATTTCCCGCTGTAAAAAACAGGATCGGAACACCATTTGCATCCATCGCCGCGCCGCCGGACCACACGCCGTCAGGGACAACTGAATTTTCCATCGGCGTGATGGCCTCCCGAATCGGCTTCCAGTGCACCATATCCTCACTCACCAGATGTCCCCAGCAGATATTCCGCCAGTAAGTCCCGACCATGTTATTCTGGTAAAATAAGTGATATGTCCCATTGTAATAAAACGGCGCGTGCTGTTCGTTCATCCAGTGCTGATAGGGTCCTCCATGGTACTGTGTCTTGTAGATATCCTGTGTCAGGATGTTTTCCATCCAGATATCTTCAAAGGCGATCTCCGGAATCTCTCCGGCCTCGATCTGCTCCCCGTCCAGCGCCCCCTGGTAAATCTTCAATTCATCCATGAGTCCGCAGAACATGTTGTAGGTTCCCGCCGCGATCTGTTCCGCGTCGTTATTTTTGCCCACAAGCAGTTTTTTCCTGTCCGCGGGACTGACTGATGCCCCAGCCGGCACTTCCCTCGATCCGATCCTCTCGCCATTCAGATACAGGCTCATCTCTCCCGCAGCGCCGTCAAAGACCGCAGTCACCAGATTCCATTGATATTTCTCCAGATTTGCCCCGTCTCCCCAGAGCGTGAACCAGTCCTCCCCGGTCCCGGCTTGAAAACAAAGCCTTCCAAACCGCTGATACCCCAGAAGCATGCCCTGCTTTTTATTTTTGTCATATTGGCTGACGATCGCAGTCAAATGTTCCGTTCCATTTTCCGCAGCATTGGGATCATCCCACTCGAAAGCGCGCGGCGCTACCCAGACACTGACAGAAACGGCATCTCCTCCCACACAGATCTCATCGGCACTGTAATCGATATAGGTGGAGCAGCCGTCAAACAGCAGGGAGCCGCCCTCTATGCCGCTCTCCCGCCATCCGGGCTCCTTGTTCTCCATGTACGCCGCATTGTTATAGATGTAATGCACCCTGGCGTCCTGCGCTTTCCCGGCGCTGTCCGCCGCCGTCGTTCCGCCCTTCTCGTCAAAGGCAAGGTGGAGTATCAGATTTTCCGCAGCACTGCCTGAGCTTTTACAGCCAGTGCACAAAACGGCGAACGCAGAGAGAAATGCCGCCAGATACATACACTTTTTCCTGCAGATTTTCCCGAAATTCAAAACCGCCCGTCTCCTTTCTCTGTGACAAAGATCTTCCTTACACAATCAGATCATATTTCACGATATCCATATTCACCGTACCGTCCGCATAGAACGAGATACCATCCGCGGACTGCCCTGTATACAGGATCGCACTCAGCACCTGTTCCCCGTCATTGACAAACACCTCCACGCTGAAGCGGTCCAGGATCACCCTCAATTTCAGCTCGCCGTTTACGGTGTTCACCCTGCTGCGCCGCTGATGGATGATCGCCCTTCTGGATCCGGAGTGCTTTCTGTCCACCTTTAAAATGGATTCCCTCGGCCGGAAGCTCAGCGAGGTCTGGTACTTCTCATTCTGCGCAAACCGGAGCGCAAACTTGTGGTAGAGCATTCCTTCTTCTCCCGGACGGATCGTCAGTTCGAGATCCACCCTGCGTCCGCGGATCCCTTCCAGCTCCGTTGCCCCCGAAAAAGTAACGTTCTGATAAACCACTTTGTTTGACCGGAACGCCTCCAGTTCTCGGAGCGGCGTCTGATACAGTCTGCCATTTCTGACAGAAAGCTCGCGCGGCAGGCTCATCTGTCCGAACCACAGCACATCAGTCGTTCGCTGCTGGCAGGTGTCCCAGTTCTGCATCCACCCGATCATGACGCGGCGCCCGTCCGGCGTGAGCACTGTCTGCGGCGCATAGAAGTCAATGCCATAATCAATGGCCTGGTCATGCTCTTCACGAAACGTCCCCGCCTCCTCATCAAAATTGCCGATCAGGCACAGCGTCCCGTTTCCATTGTGGTACTCAAAACTTTCCGGAAGCATATCCTGCGGGCTGGTCAGCAGCACCCACTTTCCGTCCAGCTGGAAGAAATCCGGGCACTCCCACATTTTCCCAAACCGGTTATTGTTGGAGGCCAGCACGCTCTTGAATCTCCACTGAAATCCGTCAGGACTCGTATATAATAAGATCTGTCCGCTGCCGTCAGCCGGACGGCTGCCGATCACACAGCAGTACGTGCCATCCTCTTTCCGCCACATCTTGGGATCGCGGAAATCATATCTGCTGCTGCCCTCCGGCAGATCCCTTCTGTCCAGCACGGGATTCTTTTCATATTTCTCGTAATCAATGCCATCCCCCACTGCAAGGCACTGCGTCTGCACCTCCCTGGCCTCCCTGCCGCGCTGGCGTTCCTTCACCACGCCGGTGTACATCAGCAGCTGCCTGCCGTCAGGAAGTGTGACGGCGCTCCCCGAAAAGCACCCGTCCATATCACAGAGCTCGTCGGGAGCCAGCGCAGCCGGCAGATACTCCCAGTGCAGCATGTCCGCACTGACTGCGTGTCCCCAGTGCATCGGCCCCCAGTGGCAGTCATACGGGTGATACTGGTAAAACATATGGTATTTTCCATTGTAATACGAAAACCCGTTAGGATCGTTCATCCACCCCACGCGCGCGGACAGGTGAAAATCCGGGCGCGCCTCCCTGGCGATCTGCTTCTCCATTGTCTCCTCATATTTCCGTGCATCCCTCAAAATGTGACTCATCATACAAAATCCTCCATTCTGCCGACAGCCCGTAAATTGACCATCAGCTCCTGCAATCTCATTTCCAAATCTTTTTATAATACTACCTCTGTGAACCAATATCGGAGCAGATATTCTCCACTCCGATATTGACTCACTATCCATGGCAGTCATACATTGTCTGATATTTTACTCCGCATCCCCTGCAGACGCATAGCGGTCATACGCCGCCTGATATACCTCCTGCAGTTTCTCCATGCCGCAGTTGTCCTTCAATGTCGAGAGATAGCTCTCCCACTCCTCGTCCGTAGGGCCGCCTTCCTTGATCCACAGCCCCTCCTGCTCGGAAACCGTACTCTCGAAATCCGGCTTATACCGATCGATCGTGTCCAGCTCTTCCTGCGTGAACACACAGTCCACCGGATACGTCACGGTGTTGTCGACATACGGCATCCAGAACTCGTTTAAGTCTGTCAGACGCTCGATCGCGCGATCCTCCATCTTGAATGTCGTGTTGTAGTAATCGCTCAGGATCAGCTTCGGGCCGTACACTTCGCACTCACCCTTGAGCTCGCCCGCGCTCTTTCCGAACCTTTCCTGCGCCTCCGCGTCCGTGATGCTCAGCCATACCCCGTTGTCATCCTTCTGTGTGAAATACGTGTCGATCGGGCCATACTGGAGCTGCATGACGATCTCAGGATCATACCACTTGTCAAAAAACTTCAGCAGGTTTGCCGGGCTCTTGCAGTCCTTTGTGATGCACAGGTTTCCGCTGTTGATCCCGCCGCCGGTGCGCACTGTGACATTGTGTGTCCCGTCGGGTCCGTCGAGAACCGGAAGGAATACATAATCCTTTGCGTACTCGCCCATCACTTCCTCTATGTACCACCATGTCGCAACACCGACATAGCCCTGTGAGCATTTCGAGATGAGCTGTGTGTCAGACTGGCTGAACATCTCAATATCCATCAGTCCCTCCGCATACCAGTCATGAAAATAGGTGAGCGCCTTGCGGTAGTTGTCTGTCGCACACACGAAATCAACCTTGCCGTCGTCATGCAGCACCAGATCGTTGCAGACATCGTTCGGCCAGTTCGTGAAGCCAAATCCCGCATAAAAGATGTTCTGTCCCCAGCACCACTGGTCAAAGCCTGTGCTCATGGGGATCGTGCTTCCCGCATCATTTCCATAATATTTCGCGCTCATATCATTGTTCTTGAACGCCTTCAGCGCATCGTGCAGTTCGTCGAGCGTCGTCGGTACCGCCAGTCCCAGATCGTCCAGCCATGCCTTGTTGATCATGGAAAATTGCGGAATCGTATATATACTGTAATCCTTGTCTGCACCGATACCTGCAGTTCCCATCTGCTCGCCTGCCGGAAGTCCATAGATACCGCCATTGTTCATCGTGATCGCACTGCGGATATTCGGGTTCTCATCGAGGATCCTGCTCAGATTCGGCATGTACTCCTCTGTCAGATACGGCGTCAGATCGATAAACACGCCATCCTCGCCATAGTTGGTCAGATCATAATTGTTGAAGCCGACGCCCATAAACGCATCCGGGAGATCGTCGCCCGCGATCTTGATGTTGACCTGCTCTGCCAGGGAATCGCTCATGCAGTTCCACTCGATCTTTATCCCGGCATCTGTCTGCAGCTGGTTCAGAACCTCATTATTGTCATATCCTTTGCTCAGCGCGCTCATGCCGCCCATGACTGTAAAGTCTGTCTGCGACGTGTCACTGCTCGCCGTTCCAGGCTCCACGGTAGTGTCCGCCGCCTTTCCCCCGCCACAGGCTGTCATCGAGACCACAAGCCCCGCCGCGAGCGTGCCTGAAACCGCTTTTTTCCATAATCCTGTCTTTTTCATAATCATACCCTTCCTTTCTATAATCATACATTTTAAATAAAGCCAATAATCCGGAAGAACGCCGCCCATGTATTCACGCATATTTTCACACCACATATTTCATCATAACCGAAAGGGGACTTTTCGATATGAAAATAGAATCTGTAAAAAAGGAATCTTCCGCCCCCACCATGAAAGATGTCGCCCGCGAGGCCGGCGTTGCCCTTGGCACTGTCTCCAAGGTTGTCAACGGCCTGCCTGTAGGCGATTCCTACAAGATCCGTGTGGAGGACGCGATCCGGAAACTAAATTATCAGGTCAACAGCTACGCACAGGGACTGAAGGCAAACAAGACCTACACCGTCGCCTTATTGATACCAAACACGACAGAACCCTTTTTTGCCGCGCTCGCCTACCATATCAACATTGTGCTCATGCGTCAGAAATACCGCATGCTGCTGTGCTGCACGGACTCTGATTCCGCGCTGGAGCAGGAATACATCACGATGGCACAGCAGAACAAGGTGGACGGCATTATCGGCCTTACATATAGTCCAAACCTGATCATCGAGGAAAATACGCCCTTTGTCGCCATCGACCGCTCCATCGGCACCGGCATCCCCTGCGTTGCCAGCGACAACTTCGGCGGAGGGCAGCTCGCCGCCGAAAAACTCGCAGATCTCGGCTGCAAAAATGTCGCCTTTCTGCGGATCGGCTCTTCCCTGTCCAATGAACCCAACAAGCGGAAAGCCGGTTTTGAAAATGGCTGCCTCGCGCGCGGTCTTCATTATGAGATGAAAATACTTGACGACAACAAACCTTACGAGGAGTTTGAGACCTTTCTCTCAGAGCATATCCATGGCGGAAGCCTGTCCTTTGACGGAATCTTCTGCGTGACAGACCGCCTTGCCTACTCGGTGATACAGACACTGCGCCGCCTGAACCAGCGCGTTCCGGAAGATGTACAGATCATTGGATATGACGGCGTCCGACTTTTCGGCAACATAGATTACGTATGCTCCACCATCGTACAGCCCCTGCCGGAGATGGCTGAGATGTGTGTCGAGCTGCTCCTGCGGGAAAACATGAAGGCAAAACCTCCGCTTGTCTGCCTTCCGGTCACTTACGCCTACGGGGGAACCACGGTCGAAAATACCAGGGAACAACAATGATGCAGAAACAGGACCGCATCTGGGGAAAATATCTGTCCATGCTGTGAGGAGTGATATGACATGCGTATCGGAAACTTAGAAGACTCAGAAGACATGAAAAAGATGAAAAAGACGAAAAATTTGGAAAATGAAAATATAGAAACTTCTGATAACCTGATCCAACTCATACAGGCACAGGAACAAAAAGACCTGAAAAAATCAGAAAAATGGAAAAACTGGTGGCACTACTATAAATGGTATGTCATATGCGGCATTATCCTGTCAGGAATCGCCTGCGATCTGGCAGGAAATGCACTGGGACTGTGGCAGCCCTCCCCCGATTTTCAGATCGCCTATGTCGGCGAGACAGCCCTCCCGGAAGAGACCATAAACGCACTGGAAAACGCATTCGCTGCGCTGGATAGGGATCTGGGACTGGATCTTGATTTTAACGGGGACGGAAAGGTCACTGTGAAGATTCACCAGTACGCCGGCAGCGGCCAGAATCCCGACAGTGACGCGCGCTATTACCAGACCGCTTCCGAAATCTCCCTGATCGGTGATATCTCGGACTGCGACAGTTACTTTTTTCTGCTGGAAAATCCTGACAGCTTCCAGCAGGAACACCAGCTGCTCGCCAATCCCGACGGAAGCTGTCCCGACAGGGCAGACAATACCACCGCAGACAAAGTTCTCCTGTGGTCGGACTGCCCCGCGCTCTCCAGTCTGGAATTAGGCTCCTTCTCTGTCAGCCTGTCCGGACAGCGCATGACCGGCGACAACCAGGAACTGCTTGCAGATTTTTATATCGGAAGGCGCTGCTTCTATACTGATACCATGACAGAGAACGCGAAGCAGTGCAGTGCATTATGGGATCTGCTCTCGGACTGTATGTTCTAAAAAACCGTTCCTACCACGAGTCTTCACACTGTAAAGGAGAATGATATCATGAGATCCACATTTAAATCCGCGCGATTCCTGTTCTGTCTGCTCTGCCTGCTCACAACAATCCCCGGCTGTTCATCGATCTCGTCCGCCATAGAAAAAGAGTCCGTCGAAAATACAGCCTTCCTGGAGGTCGGCAGACACCTCGAAGTCAACAACACCGACGACAGCCTGATCCTCTACGATTACAAGGAGGCGCTCGCCAGCGACGGGCTGTACTATGCATCATGGAGGATCGGGGACGCCATCCCCTACGAGAACAGCGACGCGACACAGTCGATCTGTATGATGCCCAGCTCTACCTGCTGCTGGGCGAATTTACCAGCAGCGAAAAGGCACAGGACAACCGAAACGAATGGCTCGAAAAAGCACGATCCCATTATGAGATCTCATCCGAGGAGGAGGCTGCTTACAATGAACAGCCCTATCTGATGCTCACGTACACCTTTCCAGGTGAAAACCATCCCTATGCCCGCGGCGTATCCGCCTTCGGCATCTATGGAAACAGCGCGATCTGTATCGAACTGACCTGTCAGGAAGATTTTGCGGGAGATCTGCAGGCAATATTAACGAACTTTCTGGAGAACTGTACCTATCACGAATGATAACATCACGCGCTCAATACCCTTTGCCAAAATCGATCCTGTTCATCTTAGGCGCATTCATGCTGTCCCGTTTCAGATTTTCGCAGAATATGTCCAGGATCCTCTTTCTCGTAAACAGGTTCTCTCCCCAGCTGATCCCCGAGACATGCGGCGTCAATACCACATTCTCCATATGCCGGAGCGGGTGCTCTTCGGGCAAAGGCTCCGGCTCTGTCACATCGAGAACTGCACCTCTGAGCAAACCTTTCTGCAGGGCATGCGTCAATTCGTCCGTATTCACGACAAATCCGCGTCCGACATTTACAAGTATGGCGTCCGGCTTCATCTGCCTGATCCTCTCCGCATCAAACAGCCCCGCTGTTTCCGCCGTACCCGGAAGTGCGATGACGACCACATCGGCCTCCTGTAACTGCGCGTCAACACGATCTATTGTATATATTTCGTCAAAGGGCAGATGCCTGTTGCCGGAAGTGCGGCAGATACCGACCGTATAAGCCCCGAAGCATCCAAGTTTTTTAGCCGTTTCCTGCCCGATATTTCCCGTTCCTAAAATAAGCGCCCGCTTCCCCTCCAATGTATCGTCGCCCTTGATCCGCTTCCAGCCGCCGCTCTGCATCTGCACACGATATGAGAACAGATTTTTATATAATGCGAGGATTCCGGAAACAATATATTCCGAAATGACACATCCGTAAGCGCCAGAAGCGCTGGTCAGCGTGATGCGGTCCGGAAAATCCGCATCAGAAGTGTATTGGTTGGCGCCTGCCCAGGTCATCTGGATCCATCTGAGATGTCTCATGACACGAATCGTACTGTGCTGCGGCTCACCGAGCACGATCTCTATATCCGCGCAGTCCCCGCTTTCCAGCAGTTCTTTCTCATCGTCAAAAAACAATACCCTGTCCTCTTTTTCGACTGATGACAGGATCTGTTGTTTCTCACATTCCCGACATTTTTTGGTTACAGCAATCGTTCGCATATTTTTTACCTCTCTATCGCACCGGATCCCAGCCCTCCTTGGATGGCAGTTTCTGGTATTTCACTTTTCCTTCCAGCAGCGTTGCCACAAGATCTATCGGCTTCAGCACATTCTGCCCGTGCCTGGAAACAGCTTTCAGACCGAATGTGATGATCCCTTTTCTGTCCGGGGACACTTCCGATGTGTAACTTTTCATCAGCCTGCTAAATCCTTCGGATCTGTTCTGGAACTGCCCTTTTGCAAAATCCTCATAAGCCTGTTCCCTGATCTGCCTCCCTTGATGGAAATGAGTCTGGCATTTTTACTTTTCCCAGCGACTGCAAAAATGATTTCAGTGGAACGCTCCGTCGGATTTGACAATTCCGTATAAATCTGCTAAGATATATTTACATAAAGGTACTGCCGATAGACGGCTAGTCCGATTTCATATTAGCAAAAATAGCCGCTAAAGTTTGTCAGACTGGGGGCGGCTATTTTTGTGGTTTATTATTATCCTTGCTTCCGATGGCGTATCCGAGACCGAAGCAGGTCAGACATAAGCCAAGCACTGAAATCAATCCTTCAATCGTCAACATCCACTCAGCCCTCCTTTCCCAGATTCCTGCAAGCAGGTTTCTATGTATCAAAGATACATTGTGATCGGAGGGTCACAGTCCCTCCGCAGAAGAACTAGCCGCCTACCGTTATGGCAGTACCCATATGAATATTTTATCAGAAAATGTCGGACGCTACAAGCGGTTTTCCGGCTTTTTCATTATTCCGCTTGCTATCCCGCCAAAACAGATGTACGCTGCGACACCACGGAAGGATTTGATTGGAAAAAATTCTGCATTATACCAGCTCATGGGCACCTGCATGAACGGCATTGTAAACGGTGACGTGGAATATCAGGCATTCTCCGCTTCGCCGGACAGGATGGATTTATCAAAAGAAACAATCATGACAGGCTTCACATCGCCATTCTCTTGTCAAGAAGCATCTCGCAGTGCGACTTTGGCGACCTCGCTTTCCGCAGGGCAAGGAACTTATTTCCCATATGGACATCCTGCGCCGCATCCTCCCTGCCTTATCGGGGATAAATATTCCAAATCCCGTTACTCTCTCAGTCTTCTGGTTCTGTTCCGTCGGGGCATTCAATTCCTAAAGTATCGAAATACTCATTCGTAAATATAATTTGTTCATAAGGGAAATTGCTTTGCAGATCTTTGATATATACGACAGCGTTTTATTTTGCTCTCCATATCAGCGTACACAAAAATGCGGTATGGTTTATACTCCGAAAGAATATTATCTGCACAGCGTCCGACAATCCCTACTCGTACCTCTTATCATTCCACATCACTCATAAGCACTGAGACCATTCTTGCCTGATGATCTTTTATTTCTTCAAATGACCACGAACCTTTATCCCTGCACACCTGCATCATAATCATAAATTTTATAGAAGCAACACTGATTCGGCTTATCTTTCCAAAGGAATCAAGATAAAAATCCAGCTTTGCTTTGGGACTCCAGTTAGACCCGGAGCTGTTTGCCTCACTCCCTATCATTGCGTAATTCCCCAGACAGTTGATCTGATCCTGATCAAGCGCTCCCTGCTCACCTGTTGCTGCTGCCTGCGGATAATAATGTTCAAGACTTCTTCTCGTCCTTGAAAAATAGAACTGGTCAAAAATTTTAAGCCCGAAGTCACTGCATCCAAGTTTAGCAAAAAATTCCTTTCTTTCTCTGCTTCCTTCCTTCAGTTTTTCGCCCCGGAGCTCCGCATCATATAGTTTCCACAATTTATAATCAAGATAATTGAACACAAAGAGCGGTACGCCTCTCGATTTTTGGGTTCCATCACCGTATATATCAATGAATGCTGTTTCTCTTCTTTTCATCTCCGATGTGCTGAACCGTTTTCCTTCCAAAATCACTTCGTCAAAGCTTCCGGGCATCGGTGTATTGATTGCGTTCAATTTACTTCCATCAAGGTACACCATATTAAAGTATCTGTCTGCAAGTTCCTCAACAAAATCCGCATAGGCAGAAATATCCTTTGACCCGCCATTCAGCAGATAAAACAGACAGTAAAACAGATAATTCTTTCTTTGTCTTGCGGTAAATGACACCTCAAACATAGACAAAAGATGGGTAAGTCTGTCCTGCCAAGGCTTATTAGAAGCCAGATTCTTAAGCTGCCCTTTTCTTGTATCTTCATCTCTGCTCTTGCACCATACCTGCAGTTTCCAGGGATTACTATCTATCGTATCCTCTTCCTTTGAATGATGTACAACATAGTTATCCAACAGATACCTTGCTTTCAGCAGATTATAGGCAAATTTTCTGACCTTATCCGCTCCCATCCCCGCAATATAAAACTCATTCAGCAGTTCCTTATCATCCAAATTAAATGCTGTGGGAGAAAACCACTTTTCATCCATTCTTGTTATCTTCAAGACGATAAGCAGGAAATTCGGAAAATCAATAATGGGCTGAAAGGAATCTTTCTTCTCGGCTCCATCATCACGCCGCACCCATCCGCCTTTCCACTCCGAGTGGATAATATCAGCAATAGAAACAGATTTCCGAGTATCTTCATCCGCTTTCTTATTCTCATGGTACTTTTCCAGCAGTTCCTCAAAAGTTTCCGGCAGAAATTAACGTAAGGTCTTTCCAAATACAGCTTCTGGATTAAAATCGCTCAAATTCTGCTGCGTATAAACGCTCATTTTTGAACAACATTCCCATATACGGTTAAATACTTTTCTCTCATCATCATTATCAAGCTTTTCCATCAGGTGAGCCTTGACTATCTCATGTTTTTCAAGCTGTTCTCCTCTGGAATTCATAATTTCAAAGTAATGGTTCAAATCGATATCCTTAGGCACCTGATAATGGATTATACGCACATTACTCTTGAAATAGAAAACAAATCCCTCCTTATCATCATTAGGCACGATATCCCCGATAGCTGATTGGGTAAACTTATATCCATTTTCTATCCCACAATCCTTTTCATCTACGTCAAACTCCGGAATGGACTTAAGTGTATCATCTGACTTCTTCCGTGCCCGGTATGTAAGCTGGCTGCTATGCAAAATCCCAAGCGCACCAAGCAATATCCTTATTGTTGTAAGCCGCTGCTGTCCATCAATAATCTCGAATACCCGGTCTCCCTTATGGTATGAGACCAATGTTCCAATATAATATGGCTTGCTGGCATCCTTCTTATATGCATCATATATATCTTGAACCAAAGCGGTAATTTCATCCTTCTCCCAGGCATAATTCCGCTGATAAATCGGGATCTCGTAAACGCTCTTCTCATTACCGTCAAATAATTCTTCTATGGAAACCTCTTTCAGAGGCAGATTATTTTTCGCCATTTATCCCTCCTCCCAGAACTTATGGTATATAAAGAAATGCAGATAATTTTGATATACGCCATCCTTATCCACATTCACCTCATCCATATTCGCCATGATTTTTGAAGTTTCAAGCGGAACTGTCATATCTGTCATCTTACTAAGCAATGCACCAGGAGATTCAGATTCAGAGATTACTTTATAGATATTGAAGCCATTCACAACACCATCTTTTCCCATCGTGCCCATGATATAGTTCTGTGCTACCTGCCATCCAACATTTCTATACTGCGCTCTCATCGAATATGCCCATATAAAAGCAAATACAATAAATTGCTCTAGATAATCTGTATCCGCTTTGGATGGTCTTGCCGGACAGAACCTGTCAACATATAATAACAGCGCTGCATCAAACATCAGGCGGGTTATTCTGTTCCCGACACCATTCTTATATTTCCTGAGATCCAACGTTTTCACGATCGGATTATCATTCATGAAATATCCCTCATATTTGTCATTATTCTGAATATCCGCCAAAATATCAAAATAGTGCTTTGCATACTCAAAAAAAGGTTTTCCGGCAATTATGGGGGCGCTGATCTGAAATGGGCTAAGTTTTTGAATGCCGGAAACAAACGTCACATGGGAATGATTCAATTCATCTGCATAAGCAAAAGCCCCCTTATAGTATTGCGCATATGGATGACTGTCTCTCGATGTAACCCCCTTAAACAGTTCTATATTATGCTCTGTTAGTTCCTTTGGCCTGTTCCCTTTTATCCACTCTTTCAGACGATAAAGATACTCATTGAATAATACTGCCAGTTTTTTCTGATCCAGATTTTCCCACATTCTGACAACACGTTCTGTCTCGGTCACATCAATCTCATTCATTTCTCGAAGATGATACGCCTTAAGCAGATCGTGCGGATATAGCGTTTTTCCTCTGGCATTTTGAGAATCAAAAAACTGGAATGCCTCTGAGAGATCATCCGTAATGACTATAATCAGTTCACAGTGATTATTGACATAATCCGTCAGGTTTTTCTGATCCTTGTCATCTAAAAGCTTCGCTATCCGTCTCCCGAACGCCCTATGATTATTCATTACATTATGAAGATTGTACAGATTATTGGATAGATTCTGATCAAGAAAGGCTATCGGCTTCTGCCCAAGACAGTCCAATAACAAAGAAAATGTAATTGTGCGCTGCTGTCCATCGACAATGTTATAATTTCCTTCTTCATCATAATGCAGAATAAGTGTGCCAACTCTGTAAACTTCCCTGTTGGCATTCATGGCCTCCTCAATATCATCAAGAAGCTGATTCGCATTCTTTACAGTCCACTTATAAGGGCGCTGATACTCCGGTATTTTCAATTTAATATCTTCCAAAGGATCCCCGTTCTCAGTTACAGTAATCCTGTCTTTCAACAGCAGGTCTCCTATTTTTGTTATACCAAGAGTCAATCTGTTTCCCATTGCCTTAAATCACCTCTTTTACAACATAGTGAGCTCTCGGAAACTCGAAGTCCTTATTTTACAAGGTCTCCGCTATTTCCAAAATTATAGTTTCACCCTAAGTCTGGAACAACGGCAGTCTGCGTTTCCAGCCCCGTATTCCCAGGGATTCACAACAGTACAAAGATATATATAGTAAGGTTTTTTCTTACTGCTTTCTCACCATATTTTTCTGCATAGGAATCAATGTCCAGTAATAGCATGTTTATCATACACCCATTTTCACCCATTTTCAACGGTTATCTCTGACTAATGTCAATTCCCATTTCAGTAGCTTGCTCTAAGTTTTTACCTTCTGTTATACAACCGTGCAAGTCCGGAAGTACTCTGAAACTGTACCTTCCTGCGCAACGCCTTCCGCGCTGCCCTGCTTAACGAAATGAAAGCCAGACCCTTTGATTTTTCCCCGCAGAAAATCAAAAGGATTGGAAATCCCCCGGCATCGGTGGTATAATTGTTGCATTGGGCACTGAAGGAGGCACACAGAATGGATGTATACCATGATAATAATATATGGGGAAAAGGCACGCCTGAAACCAGGCTGGCAGCCCTCCCTGTCAACCGCTCTTTTCTCTGGGGAAAACAGGAAATCCTTATCCCGGCAGTCTATGCAGGCAAAGCGGGCGCTGCCCTTGACGTATGCGCAAAAATCCCGGCAGAAGACATGGCTGCATTCCTGAAAAAATGGGACTTTGAGCGGCGGACATCCTTAAAAACTCAGAAAGAATTCGACCAGATGGATGCAGATAACCCCGGAAGCCGGGAATTTGCCGTAAAAATATCCCTTGATGATACGCCTCTGTCACTCCGCATGAGCAGCAGCCTGCGATGGTATCCGGAAGATATCATTCAGATGGTGAATGTACCTGCCGGCGAAGATGGATTTGAAAATGACAAAACTGCGGAGGAATGGATGGACGCTTATGGCTGCGACAGGGAATACTGCTGGTATTTTGAGCGGCTCTGCTATGACTGGAACGGAGCACCGATTCTGTCCCCTCAAAAAATATCGCTGGCCTTCCAGGCAAACTTCATTCCCGTCACTGCAGGACATCTTTCCACTGACGTTTCCTGTGATGGTGAAACGGTCAAGGTGGTCCATCCCATAACCGGGCAGGAATACACCCTGACGCTGCACGGGTGTGAACAGACCAGGCACAGCTTCGCAGAAATCGGGGCGAACGGCATGGTTTACCCAGAATACTGCCAAATACTCTCTTACAGCATTACGCCGGAAAGATGATGTGGAAATCAGCTTTCCCATCAAGGCATGATCCCGGAAATTCCCATGAGTTTTTTATCAATCCCATCATCTGATAACATGTGGAAAGAATTGAGTCCGTTCGCACAAAACTGCTCATGGAGAGCTGGAAAACCTATAAATGAAAGAGGAGACATCTATCATGAACCAAAATATATTTATCGCGCCGGGAGCGCATGTCGTCGGTGATGTCCACCTGGGCGAAAACACAGGCATCTGGTACAATGCCGTCGTCCGCGGCGACACCAACACGATCACGATCGGAGACAACAGTAATGTTCAGGACAACACTACCATACACACCGACACCGATTATCAGGTCCATATAGGAAACGGCGTCACGATCGGCCACAACGCCATCGTCCACGGATGTACGATCGGTCACAACACGGTCATCGGCATGGGAAGCATTGTCCTGAGCGGCGCAGTCATCGGCAGTAACTGCATCATCGGCGCAGGATCACTCGTCACCGGAAAGATGCGGATCCCCGACAACACACTTGCCTTTGGGAATCCCGCAAAAGTGATCCGCACTGTCACCGAAGCCGAAATCAGGGCCAATCAGGAAAACGCCGCGCATTATGTTCAGCTCATGAAAGAGCATACAGAAAACACCTACGCCCCCGTCTCAACAACCGTCCTGAACAATGCCCGCTCTTCCAGCACCTCCTGAAAACTTCTGCCCAGATCGTTCCCAGGGACACCATAACCTTTGATCTCATCCATGTATTCATCCCAGTCACAGATGTAGATGTACACTCTGGAGATATCATGTCCCTCGATCGCAAGCTCATATACATTGGAACCGCCATTCTCGATCTTATTTCCGTCAGCATCCAGTGCTACTGCGATCGTGTCACTGTCCTCGATCGTGTTCAGCGTCATTTCCACTGAGGAGAGCTCGATGCTTTTGACGCCGATGCCGGCCTCGTTTGTCTGATTGACCTCGATCACGCGGGAGGCGCTGTCCTTCTGCGTGACAGTCAGGTTATAGGACCAGCTCCCCTCCTGCCACCAGTTCTGATATCTGTTCGGATATTCATACCACTCCTGCGGTAGCGTCTTCATGTATGCCTCCCACTCCTCGTCTGTCATGCGCTCCAGCTCCTCGCCTGATCTTGCTCCCTCGACCGGCAGCGGCTCCGCGAGATTCCCGACAATGTTGGAAATGTCCAGCTTCACAGTAAATGTTTCCGGTATCTCATAATGATCGATATACTGTGCATAATTCTCGTCTGTCAGCCAGAACGCCTCATTGCCAGGCTGTTTGATGTCCTCCGGCGTGATCCCGGCGCTGTCCAGCATCTGCTGGTAACGGCTGTCGTCAGCATTGATCTCAGAATAATCGATCCGAAGGATCCCTTCAAAGGTGTGCGCGTCCACAAACTTCCCATCGATGTGGCGGGATGCCTGTATGGCGTCAGTCTTAAAATACTCCTCCTTCTTCACGCTGCCGATATGCTCATAGGCATCAAGGATCGTATCCTGCACCGCATCCGCGACATCTTCCTCATTTCTCAGATAGCCGAGCGCAACGCGGCGGAGTGTCATCCTGCATTCCTCGATGAGTGATATAAACGCCTCCGCATCGCCGCGCTTTGCGCGTCTCACCATTGTATTGAACGTACTCATTTTCCTCCTCCGTTCCAGCCTGTGCGGCACGAACCCTTGCAAGGCTATCATTCGATCTTCTCGTGCAAACAGGCTTATTGGTTCCGCCAAATCGATTCAGCTTTCACAGATTAGATACAGAGGGAGGGAGATTTGGTTGCATGGAATTACAGTATTTTTATCATAGTACTTCAATGATCTTCAAAATCTTCTCCTTCTTTTCATCTTAATCTCCCGAAATAATTATACACAGGTTGAAGCCAAAGGCGGCTGAAACCATTGAAAATATTGGATTTTTAA
>VSNO01000066.1 GCA_009774375.1 Lachnospiraceae bacterium | reverse complement strand
GCCCTGTAATCACCGGCATGCAGGGACATGTCCGCCGCCAGGATCCCCACCAGTGTGACCCTGGCAAAATCATGTCCCTTGACGATCATCTGCGTTCCCACGAGGATATCCGCCTCCCCGTCGGCAAACTGCGACAGGATCTTTTCATAGCTGTCCTTGTTCCTGGTCGTGTCCGCATCCATCCGGAGCACGCGCGCCGCCGGAAACTCCCTGTGCAGGATCTCCTCGATCTGCTGTGTCCCTGCCCTGAAGCCCAGAATATACTTCGAACCGCACTTCGGACAGCTCGTGACTCCCGGCGTCTCATAGCCGCAGTAATGACAGACCAGCCTGCTGGCCTTCCGATAACGGTCCGTGTGCTCCGAAAGAGAGACATCACAGTGCGGGCATTTCATGACATGGCCGCACGAGCGGCACGACACGAAACCAGCATAGCCTCTCCGATTGATGAAGAGCATTGTCTGCTCGCCCTTTTTCAGCCGGTCATCGATCAATCGATAGAGTCTCCTGCTGAATATCGAGCGGTTCCCGCTTTTCAGCTCACTCCTCAGGTCTTCCACATACACCTTTGGAAGCTGCCCGCCCGCGAGCCTTTCCTTCAGCACGAACATCCTGATCTCGCCCTTTTTCGCTCTGTAATAGGACTCGATCGACGGTGTGGCGGAACCCAGCACCAGACTGGCCTCCTTCATGCGGCAGAGCTCGCCTGCCACCTCCCGCGCATGGTATTTTGGCATGCTCTCGCTCTTGTAGCTGCCTTCATGTTCCTCGTCCATGATCACGAGTCCCAGCCGCTCAAACGGTACAAACAACGCAGAGCGCGGACCGATCATGATATCGATGTCGCCCCTTGCCGCACGCTCATACTGGTCGTAGCGCTCCCCCGCCGAGAGCCGCGAGTTCATCACCGACACCCGGTCTCCAAAACGCTGGTAAAACCGCACAAGCGTCTGGTAGGTGAGCGCGATCTCCGGTATCAGCATGACCGCCTGTCTTCCCTCCGCTATGATCCGTTCGATCAGCTCCATATAGACTTCTGTCTTCCCGCTCCCCGTCACACCATGGATCAGATATGTCTGACGGATGCCCGCCCTATAATCAGCGGCAATGCTGTCCACGATCCTGCCCTGAGCCTCAGACAGTTGTTGTTTTGCCTTCTTCTGCCATCCGTTTGTATTGGAAACAGACAGGTTTCCCGGCAGCGCACTTCTGCAGACATCTTCTGACCGGACCTCGATCAGTCCTGCCTTCTCCAGCGACTGTATCGTCTGTGCCGAGACATTCAGCTTCCCTGTGACAAGCGGCTGCGGCAGTGCCGGCTGCCCTGCGAGCTCCCGCATGAGCCGCGCCTTCGCCCTCTGGCGCTTTGACTCAAATTCCTCCGCCCTCTGTAATGCCGCATCCGCATCGACCCTGCAGACGATCGTCTTTCTGACAGCCTGCCTGATCTTTTTCTTCACCGGCAATACGGTCTTGAGCGCAGCGATCATCGTGGAACCATAATTTTCCTTGATCCACCACGCCAGTCTGATCGAATCGTTCTGAGCGCTGATGCTGTTCTTCACGATAGAATCCACTGCCTTGAGCTTCTCCTCATCGTAATCATTCCTGTCCGTGATCTCCATCACATATCCCTTGATCCGCTTGTTTCCGGGGCCAAAAGGGATCATCACTGTCATTCCGACCCCGAGTTCTCCCTGCAGCGCATCCGGTATGCGGTACTGAAAGGGTCTGTCAACCTTTTCATGGGAGATATCCACTATAATATTCGCAAATCTGCCTGTCATCGCCCTGTTCCTTTATTCCAGCTCATCCAGTATTTCCTGAATGATCACACGCTCATCCATCGGATACTTCACACCCCTGATCTCCTGATAATCCTCATGCCCCTTTCCGGCAAGCACGATGATATCCCCCTTCTGTCCATGTGTGACCGCGTACCTGATCGCTTCCCTGCGGTCGCAGATCTCGATATATTTTCCATCCGTCCTGCCGATGCCGGTCTTGATATCCTCTATGATGTCCTGCGGCTCCTCAAACCGCGGATTGTCCGACGTGATGATCGTAAAATCCGCAAGTCTGCCGCTCACCTCACCCATCTCATAGCGCCGGAGCTTCGAACGGTTCCCCCCGCAGCCAAACAGGCATACCAGACGACCGGGCTGATATTCCCTGAGCGTGGTGAGCAGGCTCTCTAGCGCCATGGCATTGTGCGCATAATCGATCATCAGTGTGAACTCATCCGACACCTTTACCATCTCGATCCTGCCCTTCACCTTCGCACCCAGAAGCGCTTTTTTGATATCCTCCGCCTTCACGCCGAAATGCCTGCAGATCGCGACAGCCGTCAGCGCATTGTAGGCACTGAACTTTCCCGGTATATCTGTCTCGATCTCCAGATCGAGCAGCCCCGATACTCTGAAATCGATCCCCAGAAAACCCGCGCCTGTCACAAGCCTCAGATCACTTCCGCGCAGGTCTGCGCGCTCATCAAATCCATACGTCTCCAGCGTACAGGTATGCCCTTTGGTCACCTGCTGCCAGTGCCTGTCGTCACAATTGGCGATGCCCACCCTGCACTGGCGAAAGAGCATCGCCTTGCACGCCAGATATTCGTCAAAGGACGCGTGTTCGTCAGGGCCGATGTGGTCTGGCTCAATATTGGTAAAAATGCCGTAATCAAAGACAAACCCCTGCGTCCGGTGCATCTTGAAACCCTGCGAGGATGCCTCCATCACGACCACCTGGCAGCCCGCCTCCTTCATCTCCTTAAAATATTCCTGCAGTGTGAAGGACTCCGGCGTTGTGTTCGTCGCCGGGATCACTCTATCCCCTATGATCGTCTCGATGGTTCCGACAAGCCCGACCTTGTAGCCTGCCTGTTCTAATATGTATTTGACAAAATATGCTGTCGTCGTTTTTCCCTTCGTCCCCGTCACACCGATGATCTTCATGCTCTCCGCCGGATTGCCAAAAAAATTTGCCGATATGAACGCCATCGCATATCTGGTATCCGCGACCCGGATCACCGTGACATCCGCACCGTCCGGCAGTCCCACCGCGCGGCTGACCACCAGTACCGCCGCACCTTTCTGCACCGCCTCTGCCGCAGCTGTGTGCCCGTCAAACTTTGCCCCCTGTATACATATGAAAAGACATCCTTCTGTAATCCTTCTGGAGTCGTTCACCACCTCGGATACCGCAACGTCTGTACTCCCCTTAATACACTCGTATCCAAAACCTCTTAGCAGATCCCTGCACTGATACATATCACTCACTCGCCCCTTTGCCTGTTTTTTCCGATATTCCCTTACTGATAATATATTCAGATCCCGCAGACCCTATCCTAAAGAATACCATATCCCCTGCGTTTTATCAAGAAAAGCATGCCCGGAATTTACTTTTTGGATCATACACAATAAGAGCCAGGAAAACCTGGCTCTTATCGCATATTTTCTTATGAGGGGGGAGATAGTGAGTGTTTCAACTATCTGTATATTACTATATCCAATAATTGTGTCAGAAATGTGTTCAAATCATAAAAATAAGATTATTTTTCTTAACAAACGATAAATCCATTCTCAGCATTCCATAATCTGCCTCTACTGGTAATATTTCATGACCATCTGCAGGGAAACATTTCCGCGGAATTTATTCACATCCGGATAGTAGACCACCGACAGCACGATCGGCTCTGACTGCGCGGCGGCACGCTCCCCTGCGCCTGTGCGGTACAGCCTGCCAAGTGCCTCATCGCCGTATTTTGCCGCGATATATGCATGAAATCCCTCGATATCGCCAAAATAGATCAGCTCATACCTCCTGCCGTCCTCATCCGCCACCGTGTACTTTCCTACATTGTGGTTTGCGCCGAGCACCCTCCCGCTGAGAAAACGGACATTTTTCTGTGCAAACTGCGGCTTGGGATTGCCGTTTCCAAAGGGTTCAAGCCGCTCAAGCTCCGCGACAAAATCAAGGCTTGCATATGCCATCGGCATCGGCACGTCGATCAGCACCTTCTCCTCAAAATCCTCGTCGGTGAGCTGGCAGTTCTCGTTGAGCCTGCGCCGCAGCTCGTCCACATCCTCCTCCGCAAGAGACAGGCCGGCTGCAAGCTTGTGTCCCCCATATTTCGTAAAGAGATCCTTGCACTTCGTCAGTTCGTCATACATATGAAACGCCTCGATCGAGCGCCCGGAACCTTTGACACCCTCCTCCGCCCTCGTGAGTACAAAGGCCGGCTTCCCGTACTTCTCGCGGATCCTGCCGGCGATGATGCCTGCGAGGCTCTCGTGCACGTCGGGCAGATACACGACAAGCACCCTGTCCTGCATCAGTCCGCTGTTCTCGATCTGCGCTACGCCCTCGTCCACACCTTTTCGCGTGAGCTCCTTTCTGCTGTCGTTCATCGCCTTCAGATCGCCGGCAAGCACCGCGGCCCTGCCCCGATCCGTGGTCTGGAACAGTTCCAGCGCGTTCGCCGCCGTGTCCAGCCTTCCCGTGGCATTCAGACAGGGGCCGAGCACAAAACCGATCGTGTACGGCTTGATGTTCTCAGGCCTCGTCTCCGTCGCCTGCATCAGAGCCTTCAAGCCAATATTGCGCGTGTGTGCCATCAGCTCCAGCCCGCTCTTGACGATCACACGGTTCTCACCGCGCAGCTCCATCACGTCGCCGATCGTCGCAAATGCCGCAAACTCCAGCAGCTCCAGCCCAAGCTCAGACTCCATCACATCACGCCACTCTGTGTGCTCTCTCTCAGCGACCAGCGCCAGGACAAGCTTGTACGCCACAACAGCGCCGCAGATCTCAGGAAACGGGTAGCCGCAGTCCTCCTGCTTGGGATCAACCACCGCGTCCGCCCTCGGCACCCGATACCACCGCACTCCGCCAATGTCATCATAGGGAACCTCGTGGTGGTCTGTCACGACCACAGTCATTCCCAGCTCATTCGCAAACGCGATCTGATCAAATGCGGCGATACCATTGTCGCAGGTGAGCACCGTGTCAGTTCCCGCATCATGTGCCTCCAGAATCAGGTGTTCGTTCAGGCCGTACCCGTCGCGTATCCTGTGCGGGATCGCGGTATCCACCTGTGCGCCGCACGCTGTCAGTCCTCTGCACAGAATATATGTAGAACAGATCCCATCGATATCATAGTCCCCTATGATCCGGATCTGTTTTCCTTCTGCGATCTTCCGCAGCAGGATATCCACCGCCTTGTCCATATCCTTTAAAAGCCCCGGCGCATACAGGTCCGCCCGGGTACCGTTCAGAAACCTGTCGATCTCCTCATCCCCCACCACATCCCTGTTTCTGATAATGCGTGCGAGTACCGGGCTGACCTGATATTTTCGGGCGATCGCATCAAAATCAGCCCTCTTTGCCGCTACCATCCATTTACTCATACAATCCTACTTTCCTATTTCTATATTTAAAGGTCTTTAAAGGCCGGGTCTGCCACCGTGAACTCAACTACCGCATAGACGCCTCCCGCCAGATCTCTCAGCACGACCTGGTGCCTGTCCTCCGCCCTGGCCACCACCGCTGTCACTTCATCGCCACAGTGCGCCGCTTTTTTGTATTCTGCCCGCAGCTGCCTGATCCTGGCGTTCTCCGGCAGCGTCTCCATGGCAAGGCGTATATATTCCACATTGTTCATATGCTGATTGGAATCGATCTGATACTTTCTGATCTTAAAATGCGCCTGCTCTTCCCCGTCATCCAGCAGTGCGATCTTTCTCGGGGCATACTCCATCTCAAGCCTGGGAGCCAGCACGTACCCGTCCTGCATCTCCTGTGAAGGTCTCACCGGACAGCCTTTTTCTGTGTCCACCAGCGTCCAGATCGATGCCGCCCTCACGAGCACGTCCCCCTTCCCGCCTGTCAGTGAAAAGTTTCGATAACCCAGAAATCCCCTGAAATCATAAGGCGACGTCGAGACCCTGATCCGCTCATTCAGCTTCGGACGCCTGTCGATCACGATCTGCCATGAACTAAGGACCCACACGATATGCCTGTCATAGAGATACTCCACAGTGATCCGCCCGTTCTCCGCCTCAAAGATCGCCGCGTCCTGAAAACAGTCCAGTATCGCGGGCACTGTCATGCGCAGCGACGCATCCATAGCACTGTAACCCGCATTGATTTCATATGTATACATCTTCACCCTTCTCCCATCAAATAAAACCGGATCAACCCGAATATCAAAAGATGCACCGGATAGATCGCATAGAACAGATACTTCATCTGCCTGCCGCGCTTTCCATTATAGAAGTGTATCGGTATCACCGCAAGCGGCGCTGTCACTTCGTACGCAAACGCGAAGATCACCGCAAGATTCCGGATCCACTCCTGCGCGTTCCTGACATAGTAAAACAGTATGATGAACAGTACACCCTTCCAGTGATAATCCACGTCAAGCACCTCGCCCACATATGCTGCCGCCGCAATGATGAGCAGTCTCAGCAGCACATATCTGGTCTCATGCCTCGCCCGGTACCGGTCTAAAAGGATCAGTGCCCCCAGCCCGACGCAGAGCGTAAAATACACATTCTGTCCCTGCGGATAAACTACGCACCCGAAGATCGCCATATCAAACGGGATCTCTGACAACAGTGCGAACAGAAAACAGTTTCGCAGATACTTCGCCGCATTCCTGGTATGATAAAAGCCCTCCACAAGCAGAAAGCAGTAGATCGGAAATGCGATCCTTCCCACCTTCCGCATGACAAAATAGACATCATAACTGCTGTCTGCCATCTGCCAGTATACAGCCGCCGCAAAATGGTCGATCACCATCGTCACCACTGCGATCCATTTGAGGACAGCCGCCGAGACCCCAAACCGATCCTGCCTCTCCTCCATAGCCTTGCCCCTTTCAAATATACTTTTTTACATTTCATCCCAAAACAGTATACACCACAAAAGGCTGCAGCATAGAAGCTGCAGCCCCGGAAACCTCTTTATGCCTCTTATGCTTTTTTGATCTTTGTCCGCAGCACATACCAGAGCGCCCCCGTGATGCACACGGAAGAATACGTACCACACACGATACCTACCATGAGCGGCAGGGCAAACTCCTTGATCGAAGTCACGCCGAGCACATACAGCGCCGCCACCATGACGAAGGTCGTCAGCGACGTGAAGATACTTCTCGAGAGCGTCTGGCTGATACTCCTGTTGACAAGCTCCTCCAGCGAATCCTTCTTCTGCATCGAGCCCAGGTTCTCGCGGATGCGGTCAAAGATAACGATAGTCGCATTGATAGAGTACCCTACGATCGTGAGCATGCATGCGATGAACGTACTGCCGACAGACACCTTTGCGATCGCATAGAACGCAAGTACGACAAGCACATCATGCACCAGCGCCGCAACAGAGCTCGCCGCAAAACGGATATCCTTGAACCGGAACCAGATGTAGATCAGCATGCAGACCGTCGCGATGATCACCGCAGCAACCGCATCGCTCTTCATCTCCGAGCTGATCGTGGAGCTGATCGTCTCCGCCGTGATCAGTTCCTCATTGACACCGAATCTCTCTGCCAGCGCGCTGTTGAGCTGTTCCCTCTCCGACAGGTTCAGCTCCCTTGTCTTGAAGATCACCTCGTTGGAGCCTGCCACCTTCTGTACCTGCACCGCACTGTCGCCTGTCACACTGCCAAACACCGGCACGACATTGGCGTCGATCGCGGCGAGATCCATATCCTCATTGAACGTGACATTGGTGGATGTACCGCCCACAAAGTCCAGACTGTAGTTCAGCACCCTGCCCGCGGAAGCGCCGTTGATGCCCATAAACAAAAAGCCAAGAACGATCAGTGCGATCGAGCAGGCAAAGAATATCATCCTCTTGCCAAGGAAATGGACTGTCGTTCTCTCCTTATTGGTCCCATAAAACTTCACATCCTTGAGTCCGACCGCAAACATTGCCCTGAGAATGAGCCTCGTCACAAAAAGTGCCGTGAACATCGAGAGCACGATGCCCAGACCGAGCGTGTAGGCAAATCCCTTCACCGATCCGGAACCCTTAATGCCAAGCACCAGCGCCGCGATCAGCGTTGTCACATTGCCGTCAACAATCGCCGATAGCGCTTTCTGAAAACCGGTATCGATCGCGTTTCTGACGGTCTTGCCGGCTGTGATCTCCTCCCGGATCCTCGCAAAGATGATAACGTTCGCATCGACAGCCATACCGATCGAGAGAATGATACCTGCAATACCCGGAAGTGTCAACGTCAGCTCAAAGATGTTCAGGCAGATCACGATCAGGCAGGTATAGATGATCAGTGCCAGCACTGACGCAACCCCCGGAATGCGGTACACGATGATCATGAACAGCGCGATGATGATCAGACCGATCAGCGCCGCCAGCAGGCTTGTCCGCACGGCCTCCTCGCCAAGCTGCGCACCCACCACGTTCGAGCGCAGCTCCTCCAGCTCCAGCTTCAGCCCGCCGATGCGGATCTGGCTTGCAAGGCGTTCAGCCTGCTCAAAGGTTCCCATGCCGGAGATCTGTGCCCTTCCGTCCGTGAGCGCTGCCTCCACGTTTGGCACGCTGATGAAATCCCCGTCATAGTAGATCCCGATCGACTGGCCATTTGCATACGCCTTTGTCGTGGCATCCGCAAATTTCGTAGTCCCTTCCTTTGTAAATACAAGATCAACGACAAACTGGCTGTTTCCAAGCTGATCACTCGCCGAACCTCCGGCTGCCGACTCCACATCCGTGCCCTCCAGAACAACGCCTCCGTCAGCCAGCAGTTCGTCGATCGTCTTATTCAGGGAGAATCCGGTCGCACCCGAACCTGTGTAAGAATAGTTCGGATTCCCGTCCGCATCGGTCTGCGCGATGAAATACAGCGCGCCCGGACGCCCCAGATCCGCCAGGATCGAGTTGGCATCCGACACACCCGGGATCTCGATGTTGATACGGTCATTGCCCTCCTGGTACACCTGCGCCTCTGTGCTGTAGCTCTCCACACGCTGCTGCAGCTTGTAGATCGTGTCCGCCATGTCCTCCGCGGAGGGGTTCTCCTCCCCCACCACCTGGTACGTGATGCTCACGCCACCTGCCAGGTCAAGTCCCTGGCGGATTCCCGATGCAGAGCCGGCCTTCTCTGTGCCAATACCCCATATTGCCACAAATCCCAACGCCGCTATGACGAGCACCGTCACGAGCAGCGTAACCACACCTTTGTTTTTCTTCATAATCTGTATAACTCCTTTACTATACAGCAGCAGTCCTGCTGCCGGCATGAACGAATGATATACTGACGGTCGAAAAGGCTGACCGCTCCGTATAAAGTTATGCGGATGGCGCGAGTATGACTATGATGTCTGCTCCGCAAGAGCAGCCTTGATCATGATCGCGCATTCCACGCGTTTGCGCTGAAGCGCACACCCCAGGTCGTATGTGTCATTGATGTCCCCGTGAAAATTGTACGAGTTGGCCGCGCATCCCCCACTGCAGTAAAACTTTGCAAAACAGCTCCTGCACTTCTCCCTGGAATATACGCTGCATTCCCTGAACCGGTCGCGGACAGCCGTGTTCGTGACACCGTCATCCACATTTCCCATCAGGAAATCCTCCTGGCCGACAAACTGGTGGCAGGGATAGAGATCTCCCCACGGCGTCACAGCCAGATACTCCGTACCCGAACCGCAGCCGGACAGCCTCTTGTAGACACAGGGACCGCCCTCCAGATCGATCATAAAGTGAAAGAAGTGAAAGCCCCTGCCCTCCCTCTGCCTCCTGATCATCTCTGCCGCAAGCTTGTCATACTCTGCGAGGATCTCAGGAATATCTGATTCGACGAGCGCATACGGTTCGCTCTCCGGCGCCACCACAGGCTCCACGGAGATCTGTTTGAAGCCAAGATCCGCCAGATGACAGACATCCGCCGCAAAATCCTTGTTAAAGTGCGTAAAAGTGCCCCGCACATAGTAGTTCGTCTGATTTCTGCTCTCGGCAACCTCCTGAAACCGGGGTATGATCAGGTCATAGCTCCCCTGTCCCCCGGCGAGCGGGCGCATCCTGTCGTTAACTTCCTTTCTGCCATCCACGCTCAGAACGATATTTGCCATCTCCCGGTTCACAAAATCAATGATGTCGTCATCCAGCAGGACACCGTTTGTCGTGAGCGTGAAGCGGAATTTCTTGTGGTGCGGCTCCTCGAGACTCCTGCCGTATGCCACCAGATCCTTGACGACCTGCCAGTTCATCAGCGGCTCCCCGCCGAAGAAATCCACCTCCAGATTGACGCGGCTGCCTGAATTGGCCACCAGAAAATCCAGCGCCTTCTTCCCGACCTCAAAGCTCATCAGAGCACGCCTGCCGTGGTACTCCCCCTCCTCCGCAAAACAGTACCTGCACTTGAGATTACAGTCATGCGCGATGTGCAGGCAGAGCGCCTTGACGACCGTCCCGCGGTTTTTAAACGCGTCGATGCTCTTTTCATAGATATCCTCCGCAAAGAGCATCCCGTTCTCCTTCAATTCATATATCTCATCGACAAGCTCAGAGAGTTCCTCTGTCCTGCCGGCAAATTTCTCCCTCAATGTCTCGCTGGCCTCTGCCTTATCCGCCTTTTCCAGATGGTTCTCCACCATACAGGCGATCACGTCATACACGATGTCATCGACGACATGCACCGAACCGCTGTTGACATCCAGGACGATGTTGTATCCATTGTTTTTATACTGGTGTATCAATTTCTCTTCCTTCCCGATCATCCATCTAAATACGAACAATCGAGTAGGAGGGATGTTTCTCCCTCCTACTCGCTCTAACACACTTTATTCTGAAAACATACCTTCAGCTGCCGCCTACTTGCCCGCATTCTCACAGCTCTGGTTTCCAACAGTGCAGGACGTCTTGCACGCCGACTGGCAGGATGTCTGGCACTCGCCGCAGCCACCCTTCTTTGCGGACTCTTTATAGTCTCTGGTCGTCAATGTCTTAATGTGCTTCATAGTGATTGCCTCCTTTAAAAGATAATTTCAAAAAAGATATTCTCAAAAAGTTTTGAGTGAATTCAATAATCTACGATAGTATATCACATATTTCTGCATTCGAAAAGCTTTTTTTGAATTCTTTTTACATCACCTTCTGCAGGTAAGCCGTGTATGCATACAGTACCTGATCGTTGAGCAGGACCCTTGACCAGCCGTTGTTGCCGATCCCCGTGCGGAATACCATGTCGCCCGGATTGATCGGGATCACGATCGTAGCCGGATCATCCGTACCAGGCGCAGTTCTCAGATTCACCGTCGTGTTGGGTGTCACCACCTCGTTTACGTCCAAATACTGCACATTTGCCGCGTTCTCCGCACTCACCAGCGCCGCGCCGCCCGGATCCTTTGCGGCCGCGATGCCGTCATAATTAAAATAGGAAACATTCATATCCACACTGCCGGCGATCCCCGGGATCACCGCACTCTGCGTGTACTGCCACATCGCCTGCACTCCTGTATAGGTGCTCGCCAGCGTGACAGGAAACGGCTCAGCCGGATACTGCGCCACCCACACCTTATACCTGTTCAGGATGTTCATATTCCAGTCTGCGCTGTCCGTCATCTCATTGCGCGACGCATAAAACATCGGCGTATATCCCCTCGCGGCGATCGTATCCAGGAATTTCACTGCCAGCGCTGTCCGCACATCCCTGCCGAGGCCGAACTGGCGGCTTGTCGCATTGCGGAACCCCTCGCAGTCATATGCCACCGGGAAGGTGATCTGGTACTTGTCGATCAGATTTGCCGTGAACACAGCCTCCTCGACAGCTTCCGCCTCGTTGACCGCGGCGGAGAAAAAATATGCCCCGACCTTCAGCCCGACTCTCTGCGCCTCCTGCAGATTGTATCGCGCATAGGGATCCTCGTTCAGGACACCTGTCGTCTGCGTGCGGTATCCGACCCGGATCATCGCAAACTGAACACCGGAAGCTGCCACCTGGTTCCAGTCGATCGCGCCCTGATAGCGTGACACATCGATCCCCAGCGCCGCCTGTGCGACTTCATTCGGCGCCGCCTGCACGGCAAACTGCGGAACCATCGTCGACAGAAGCAGGAGCGCTGCCATCAAAAACGCCTTAAAGCCTGTCATCTTCTTATGTATCGTACTCTTCATAACGTCTTTCTCCTCATCCTCTCTGTTATACTTTCATTTAATACTACTTGACCAGTATAACATATTTCGACAAAAAAGAAAGATTTTTTACAAAGTTTTTATAGATCCATCTTATCCCAGCATCCCGCCCAGCATCCCGCTGCCGAGGCAGATCAGGAGTGTCGTGATGCACGCGTTGCTGACCGGTGAAAAACCGGGATCCGCCACAGCAGAAACTGCGCATATGACCAGAAAATAAGCCGCTCCCGCCAGCATCCCCCAGATAAACCGGCGGTTTGCCGCGCCCTTTGAAAAGAAAAGCCCCGCCAGCAGCGAGGAGACGCAGTAGATCACGATGATACTGATATCCACGACATTCTCCCCGATCGAAAACTTGTACAGTAATCCCGCCACCAGCATGAGCAGCGCTCCCGTGATCAGGTATGCCGCCATCAGACATTTCAGGAGTGCCACCAGACGCTCCGTGTTCAATGCATTCTTCAAGATACATTCCCTCCCATTTTTTCAAATATAATCTTGTATTATTGCATTAATACTGATATAATCTATGCTGATATGTTTTTATTTATGCAGTAAGGAACTGTTCAAATTCAAAAAAGGAGTGATTTTGTTTTGGATACCCCTGGTGTCATACAACTTGTAGTTCTTGTAATACTGATAATCCTGTCAGCATTCTTCTCTTCTGCGGAAACCGCACTCACCACCCTGAGCAACGTCAAGGTGCGTGCCATGGTCGATGAGAACCCTTCTGGAAGAGTTCTCACGCTTCAAAAGATCCTCGACAACAGGAGCAAGCTGATCAGCGCGATCCTCATCGGAAACAATGTCGTGAACATCAGCGCTTCCTCCCTCATGACATCCCTGGTCATACGGCTCTGGGGAAATGCCGCCGTGGGAATCGGTACCGGCATCCTGACCCTGGTCGTACTCATATTCGGCGAGATCGTCCCAAAAACCTGGGCGATGTGCAACAACGAGAAACTGTCCATGGCGTACGCCAGGATCATCTATTTTCTGATGCAGGCGCTGACCCCGGTCATTTTCATCATCGACAAGATCTCAGGCTTTTTTCTCGGGATGCTCCATATCGATCAGTCGTCGCGCGTCATGATGACAGAGACTGAGCTGAGAACCTATGTGGATGTGAGCCACGAGGACGGCGTGATCGAGCAGGAAGAAAAGAAACTGATCTACAATGTATTTGATTTCGGCGATTCCGTGGCAAAGGATATCATGATCCCGCGCATCGACATGACCTCGATCGATGTCAATGCGACCTACGGGGAATTGCTGGGGCTGTTCCGGGAATCCATGTATTCGCGCATACCTGTCTATGAGAACGAAGTCGACAATATCATCGGTATCGTGATCGTGAAAGATTTCCTTCTGGTCGAGAACCGGGATGCCTTCAGGATACAGGACATACTGCGCGAGGGATACTATACTTATGAATATAAAAAGACGGCAGATCTTCTGCTGGAGATGCGCCTGCTGACCACCAATGTCGCGCTCGTCCTGAATGAGTACGGCGCGACCGTCGGCATGATCACCGTGGAGGATCTGCTGGAGGAGATCGTGGGTGAGATCCGTGACGAGTACGACGCGGATGAAGCCGAGCTCTTCAAGAAGATCAGTGACAATGTGTATGAAGTCGGCGGCAGCCTGAAGCTCGACGACATCAACGATGTCCTGGATACCAGATTTGGATCTGAGGATTACGACTCGATCGGCGGCATCATGATCGAACTGCTCGACCGCTTCCCGGCCGAGGGTGAGACGGTCGTGACCGGAGACGGCATCACCCTGACTGCCAAGAAGGTAGACAACAACCGGATCGAGACCGTGACGATCCTTCTTCCCGAGACAGGAGAAGACCCAGGAGAACAGACCGAGGATGCCAGAACTTCTGAAGCAGATAAAAACGAGTAGGGGACTCCCCTACTCGTTTTTATCTGCACGGACGGATCCTACATTTCAGCATAAAATTTGTACGTATTGATGATCTCGTCGGGCACCTTCGGCGTCACTTTCTGCAGTGCCTTGATCTTCAGTTCCAGCTCCTGTTTCTTCTTCACCGCATTCCTGAAGCTCCGCGCCTGCGCCACCTCATACGGTCTCTGGGCGTTCAGCTTCATCCGGATCTCTTTCTCAAACGGACAGTATGTCGCGAGAAGCTCCCTCGCCACCTTATTCATCTTCATGGAGCCGTTCGCTTCATTCTTGATCCACGCCTCGTAATCGATCAGGAACGTCTCCCTCGAATTATTTCTCGACTTCTGGATCTGCAGCTTCACTTTGTCGCGCGCCTCATCCGACAGATCCCTGTTCTTCCTGTAGAACTGGATATAATCCATATATTCTGAAGTGAGAGACTTCACCTTGACATCGTTCCACGCCATACCCTGTATACAGCGGCAGAGCTCCCAGCGGAAGCGTCCAAACATCTTCACCATCATATCGTCGATGTTGGAGCTTGTCATGATCGGGAAACAGAAGCGCCCGGGCGTCCCCTTGTTCTTGCTGCCGATCTCCTGCCACATCGCCGCGTTCGTTCCAAAGAGCGGGAACAAGATCACATCCGGATACACATTCTTCAACACGGTCTCATTGATGATCTTCAGCTCCGTATTGGAATAGATGACTTCCCTGTAAAATACGGAATAGTCCACCTTCACAAGGCGCTGTACGCTCTCGTTGATCTTCTTCCTGGTGACAAGGAGCTTATCAAGGTATCCAAAGATCGCTTCCTTATAGAGGATCGGCATGTAGGAGGACGGCTGTCCGTACAGGGTGCGCGAGTTGCTCATCTGCATGTTCATGACCTCGTACTCCACACGCCGGTCCATATCCATAAGCAGCGCCTTCTGTTCCTGCTCTGTGATCTCACCCTGCTTCTTGAGTGAGCGGAGATTTTCCACATAATCCTCGTCAAACTCACTCTTGGACGGCTCACGCTTTCCGTCATGGATCATGTCAAGCCACTCCATCATCGTGACGACCTTGCACGGTCCCTCGTTGGCTTCCGGTTCGATGCTGCACAGAAACCGCAGGTGCTCCTCGTCAAGCAACCGCTCATCCAGCATGCCGAAATTCATAAAGAGCTCGACTGCCTTGGGCGGATGGAGCAGCCCCTCCCTGATCTTGCGATAACAGCACAGATACAGCTTGAACACAAGCGGTGTGATCGTCTTCTTCGCGCGCTTCACATCATCCTCAACCGACATTCTGTCCGGCGCGTTGACCAGATGATCCACGTTTGCCTTCAGTGTCTCACTGTCAGCATCACCAAATGCCGCAAACTTCAGGATCTGCTCCATGGAACCGCGCAGGGATGCCACATCCCGCCTGATGTCCTCCTCCCGCTCCTCCTGCGATCTCTCCTCCGCCACAGGTACCTTTCCTGATGTCAGTCCCTCCATCTTGCTCTTCAGTGTATCCATGCGAAGATCTGGTACATCCTGTGTCTGGCTGCTCAACTCCTTGTGCTGGAAAGCCATCTCGTCCGCGATACCGTTCAGCAGCATATTCACTTCGTTTGGAATATCGTCCTTCTCCTTGATCTCATGTGCCTTCTCACAGATATAGTCAAAGAGATTGTTCCGTGATCTCAGGCACATCGCATCCATTAAGCTCCTGATGTAATCCATCACCTCCGCACAATCCTCGAGAAGCGCCGTCACGAGCTCGGCGATCTCATTGACCTGGATGTGTGCCATCTCCTCACTGTATGAAAAATACATCTTGGTCGCACTCAGAGGGATCCTGGCTCCCTCCTCATAATATGGTATCCTGTCCTCGTTGACGCCCTGCGGCTCCTCATACGGCTGGAGTTCCTCCAGTTCCTCAACGCCGATCGCAGGGATACCGAATACCGAACAGATCTTCTTATATTCCTCATAGCTTCTCTGTGCAAAGGAACACAGCCTCTCCGCACGCTCATTGAGGCTTGATTTGATCCGGTAGAGCTCCACTGCTGTCCGAAACTGGGAGGAAACCATGATCGCACGGTAGTCGGCATTTTTTGCGATAATATTCCGGATCGTAGACTCTCCCTCCACCGGGAGTGCATAGATCACAGAATCCTCCAGTGCCGTATATGTCGCATTATAGATCTGGCTGCCCAATGAATTCAACGCCAGATAGCTCCCATGCGGACGAATCATCCTGACATGCTCTCCCTGCAGGACCACTTTTCCTGAGAGAACGATTCCAACCTGTTTCACCTCTTCGCCTTCGCTAAAGATGATCTCACCCTTTTTCACTGCATTTTTTCCGTTCGCTTTTAACATCTGTTTCCCTCCATCTCATACTTTCCAAAATCAACGCTCTTGGGTAATAAATTCGGAAAAGATTTCGCCTCACTGCACACACAGATCATATACCCCTTCAACGTGTCGTACCGCTTCGTATAATACGTCCTTCCACTATCCAGATCGTAAACAGCGCTGTAGTCTTCTGCCGTCACATACTGGCTGATCCCGGCGCCGATACCTCTGCCGCTCAGCTTCACCGCACTTTCCTTCGCTGTCCACATACTGTAAAATTCTTCTGTCTGCCTGACCTGGTCATCCCCGTCCAGCGCCAGAAGCCTGTCGTATTCCTTTTCATGATAAAATCGCCTTGCCAAAGTCATTTTCCAGGGTTTCATCTCCTGCAGATCGATCCCCACCGGAACCGAATCCACCGCGCAGGCCACCCATTCCCCCGAATGGGACAATCCATAGTGAAAACCGTGAACGCCCTTTATGTATGGTTTCCCATACGCCCCTCTTTGAATTTCCACCTGCTGCCAGGTCTCAATATCATACCCCGCCTGCAGAAACGCATGGCGGAGCAAAAGTCCTGCGAAAATGCTGCGCACTCTCTCTTTCCGGCTTCTGATCGCTGCTATGCCCCGTATCCGGTCCCTGTCCAGCAAACCGCACAGCTTCCCTTCCTCCTCTGTCAGCAGTTCATAAGTCTTTGCTGTGTATATCTGCATCCTTTTCCTCTGAAACACTACCCCGGCAGCGAGTGCCGGGGTAGCAAACAATAACTTTATGGTGTCTTTAATATTTGCCGAAATCAGAATCCAGTGAGATGATGCTCTCATTGTCAACATAATCGCTGTCTTCGTATGATGTCGAATCAAAATCAGACTTTCTGCCTTTTCCAGCAAGAAGCTTATACTTGCTAACTGCATTCTGCAGCTGTCCAGCCAGACTTGAGAGCTCCGCACTTGCAGCAGCACACTCCTGAGATGTCGCTGAGTTTGTCTGTACGACATCGGCGATCTGCGTGATACCAGCATTTACCTGTCCCACAGAGCTTGCCTGGTTTACAGACGCCTCTGCGATATTGCTTACGATCGATGCTATGTTCTCGACGGACAGCAGGATCTCCTCAAGGGCTGCTGCCGTCTCAACAGCGAGCTTGGAGCCAACCTCCACCTTCTTGATGGAATCCTCGATCATGACTGCAGAATCCTTCGCAGCTTCCGCCGACTTGTTCGCCAGTGTCCTGACTTCGTCAGCGACAACCGCAAAACCTTTTCCATGTACGCCTGCTCTCGCAGCTTCCACAGAAGCGTTCAGTGCAAGGATATTGGTCTGGAATGAGATATCGTCGATCACCTTCATGATCTTGGAGATATTCTCGGAAGACTCATTGATATCCTGCATCGCGGCGATCATCTGTTTCATCTGCTCATTGCCGCGGATCGCTCCGTCCTTTGTATTCTGAACAAGTTCATTCGCCTTGTTTGCGTCATCCGCATTGACCTTCGCTCCGTTTGCGATCTCCTCGATGGAGACGGTGATCTCCTCGATCGCGCTCGCCTGCTGTGTCGTGCCCTGTGCCAGGGAGTTGCTCGCGCTTGCGACCTCGTTCGCACCGGACGTCATCCGCGCCGCCGCATCGCGGATCGTGGAGAGATTTTTGTTATTGTCGCGGAGCATCTTCACGATCGCCGTTCCAAGGGCATCATCCTCACTCGCCTTCTTGTAGGTCGCTGTCAGGTCACCCTCCGCAACCTGCTCTGTGACGTGGACCTGATCCCCGATCGTCTTCGTCATCATTATAAAATCATCTGTCAGATCACCGAACTCATCATTTGATGTTCTCTCAAGGTGGATATTGATATCCCCTTTCGCCATCCTTCTGGCGACATCAGAAAGTTTGTTCAGCGGATACTGGATCTTTTTCCTCGTAACAACTGTCGCAAAGAAGATACACACAATGTAGATCACAACTGCCATACCGACAATAAATGTCTGTCTGATCGAGATGTAATCATTGATCGTCTCGCGGTCCTTTGTAGCGCAGACCATGCCGACGACCTGGTTCGTGTTATCTTTCACCGGGACATAGTATCCATAATAGAGGGAGCCGTTGATATCAAAATCATTTCTGGAATACTCATTTCCATTGTTCAGAACCTCTGTGACTACCCTGGGATCCGCCTTGGTACCCACGATCGGATTCCCAGCCGTATCCTTGATCGTTGTCGCGCGCCTCACATCGCCGAAAAACAGAGTGATCTCGCCGCTATTCGTACTTGCATAGTGATCGACCAGCTCGCCCAGCTGCTGCGAAAGGTTCACTTCGCCCTTGTACAGATCATCGCCCTGCATGGAATAGTTTCCGGAAGACACTCCGTCCAGTGCGAGCATCGTACCCGTCGCCAGCCCCTTCAGCGTCTTAAATGTCTCGGACTCCATTCCCTGTTTCAGTGTCAGTGTAGAGACAGACACGATAACGATACATGCCAGCATCATCGGCAGCGATACTAATGAAATCACCAGCCACTTGATGCTAAACCTACGCCCTAAATTGTTTTGTTCATTCATAAGTAACATCCTTTCACACTATATTCTATTGGTACTTTATCAAGGTAACTTTCAGAACCTCTCAGCAACCTTAACAACTTAATCTCTATTTTAAATTGTTTCCACGATTAAGTCAATAGTATATATTGTCTGCCAGTTAAAAATTTTTTTGAAGATTCAACTTTATTCAGAATGTTAGATACTTTTTCATGGTGCGCAAGGCATTTTTTTCCAGCCGCGACACCTGTGCCTGCGAGATCCCGATGTACTCCGCGACCTCCATCTGGGTCTTGCCCTCGAAAAAGCGCAGGTTGATGATCTCGTTCTCTCTCTCGTCGAGCCGCTTCATCGCCTCACTTAAGGATATGTTCTCGACCCAGTTGTCCTCCTTGCACTTCTTGTCACTGATCTGGTCCATCACATAGAGCGTGTCTCCTCCCTCTGTGTACACCGGTTCATACAGGCTCATGGGATTCTGTATCGCATCGAGGGCATACACGATATCCTCCTTGGGGATCCCGATCTCCGCCGAGATCTCCATGATCGTCGGCTCGCGCAGATTTTTCTTCGTCAGGTTCTCCTTGGCGTAGATCGCCTTGTAAGCCGTGTCCTTCAGCGAGCGGCTCACGCGGATCGGATTGCTCGAATCCCTCAGAAATCTTCTGATCTCGCCTATGATCATCGGAACCGCATAGGTGGAAAATTTTACATCCAGGCTGGAATCAAAGTTATCGATCGCCTTGATCAGTCCGATGCAGCCGATCTGAAACAGGTCATCCACATTCTCATTGGACTGGGAAAAGCGCTTGATCACGCTCAAGACCAGCCTGAGATTTCCCCTGATATACTCCTCCCTCGCCTGCATATCCCCCTGTTCTATCTTTTCAAAAAGAGCCTGTTTTTCCTCATTTTTCAGTACAGGCAGCTTTGACGTATTTACACCGCATATCTCAACTTTTCCAAGTGCCATATTTACAATCCTCCTGCTTATATCTCTATGCCTGTCTGGCATATGTAAGAAGGTGTAAACACGTCTATGTACTAGCTCGCCATCTCTTTTTTCAGCCGCTTCATGATCTTCTTCTCCAGTCTTGAGATATAGGACTGCGATATCCCCAGGTAATCCGCAACCTCTTTCTGTGTCATCTCCATGTCATCCGGATTGTTCAGGCCAAACCGCAGCATGATGATCGTCCGTTCGCGCTCCCCCAGCTTTGATATCGCGCGCTTTAGCTGGCTGCGCTCCACCTCGGACTCCAGATCCTTGTAGATCACATCCTCATCTGTTCCGAGAATATCCGACAGGAGCAGCTCATTGCCGTCCCAGTCCACATTCAGGGGCTCGTCGATCGACACCTCAAGCTTTGTCTTGTTGTTTCTTCTCAGGTACATCAGGATCTCATTCTCGATGCACCTTGACGCATACGTCGCAAGTTTGATGTTCTTGCCGCGGTTAAATGTATTGATCGCCTTGATGAGGCCGATCGTGCCGATCGAGATCAGATCCTCCACCCCCACGCCTGTGTTGTCAAACTTTTTGGCGATATACACGACAAGCCTCAGATTGTGTTCGATCAGAAGCGCCCTCGCCTCATTGGCACACTCCGTCTCCAAGCCATTGATCGCCCTGTTCTCCTCCTCGCTTTCCAGCGGCGGGGGCAGCACCTCGGAGCCCCCGATATAGTGGATCTCATTTCCGGCTGCATTTTTATTGTTATTTTTCCCAAGGGACAGTCTCATTTTCCCTGGAAGGTATAATTTTATGATCATTTTTTCTCCTCCATCCCACATTTTCATTTTTATCTCATATTTGCCCCATATCTTTCTCTCACATCATCAGGCTATGGTTCAATATCATCTGAAATTCACCGTCCCTCGACAGTTTCCCCTTATAGAAAGCCACTACCGCCCCTCTCTCCACCACCTGCTCCTGCTCCTTCCGGATGACCAGTTCATCCACCACGATCCCCTCCAGAAGCCCGTGTTCATTTCCGACGCTCTGGTAGGGAATGATCTTATATTTCTGCGGATATTTTTCCAGCCATCCTTTCATGATATCCGTCTCCTCCACGACGGACACCGGTTTTCCGGATACTGGATCTGTCAGAAGATTCCCTGTGTCAAACAGCGCCCTGCACATGACATTCTCCCCCTCTTCTGTCAGGGTGACATCGTATATATGCCTCGCTCCCATCAGTCTGCGGTAAGCAAGCATAAAGACCACGATCCCGGAAATAACACCTGTTACTATGACCTGCGCCATCCACTCTCCCACAATTCTTCCCGCACACTCCATCAGTTTTCCATATGCGAACACCATTCCATGCAGATAGATGATCCCCATAACAAGCCTTCGGCACACCAGCCTCCCCTTTACAGGCGGTCTCATGCATATCAGGAGCATCACAGCATCCAGCCCAAGCACTGACACTACATATGACATGCCGAACCCCATGCCTGACACCAGTATCATCACTGCCCCTGCCCCGCCGGTCAGGGACGCCCCCAGGAGTCGTGGAAACACGATTTTCTCTCTCAAAAGCAGCAGTGTCAGAATCAACAGCTGGATATCCATCAAAACGTTCTGTACCAGAAAGACATCAATGTATATCTCATAAATTCCAATCACCTCCGTCCCCTTTCATACGATTATACAAAAAAGTCCCATGCTTTTTTGTCAAAGCATGGGACTAAAGTATGTTTATTTTTCGACTTTTTTTATCTTCTTATCTCTTTAAGAAACTGGGTATGTTCAGCGTCTGCTCCTTCACATTGCTTCTCAGATCCGCAGGCGGCTTGATCATGTTGTTCGGTCTGGGCTGCATCCCCTGGGGTGCCTGTCCATTCGGCGGCATCGCCCCGACGCCCGCCGGCGTCTGCGGTCTGGGCCTTACCGGTGCATTGGGCACGCTGTTCGGCCTCACTGAGAAATTGCTGTTGATCCGGCCCCTGTTGTTGATCGGCGAATTCGGCGCTGACTCCACGATACCTGTCGCGATAACTGTGACCGTACAGGAGTCCGCCATATCTTCATTGTACATCGCGCCAAAGATGACATTGATATCCTCACCCGCAAGCTCCTGCACGTAGCTTGCCGCATCATTCGCGTCAAAGATCGATATATCGCCCGAAATATTGAGGATGACATCCGTGGCTCCGCTGAGTGTCGTCTCAAGGAGCGGCGACTCGACAGCCATCTTGATCGCTTCCGCAGCCTTGTCCTCACCTTTGCCATACCCGATACCGATATGCGCGATACCTTTTTCTTTCATGACTGTCTGCACATCCGCAAAGTCAAGGTTGATCACGGACGGCACATTGATCAGGTCTGTGATGCCCTGCACCGACTGCTGCAGCACTTCATCCGCCTTTTTCAGCGCATCCGGCATGGTTGTCCGCCTGTCAACGATCTCGAGCAGCTTGTCATTTGGAATGACGATCAGCGTATCCACATGCTCCTTCAGCTTCTCGATCCCTGTCAGCGCGTTGGTCATGCGGGTCCTCGCCTCGAATTTGAACGGTTTCGTGACCACGCCTACCGTCAGGATCCCCATCTCTTTGGCGATCGCCGCCACGATCGGCGCTGCGCCGGTACCAGTGCCGCCGCCCATTCCGCATGTGACAAACACCATATCTGCACCCTTTAAAGACTCTTTTATATCCTCCGAGCTCTCCTCCGCTGCCTTCTCACCCACCTCGGGTTTTGCTCCTGCGCCAAGCCCCTTTGTCAGCTTCTCACCGATCTGCAGGAGTTTCGGCGCCTTGCAGAGCTGCAGAGCCTGCTTATCTGTATTGACTCCTATAAACTCAACACCAGTAATCGTCTCATCTATCATTCGGTTGACGGCATTGTTGCCTGCGCCGCCTACACCTACTACTATTATCC
>VSNO01000065.1 GCA_009774375.1 Lachnospiraceae bacterium | reverse complement strand
AAAAAGCGGGCAAACAATCACTGTCCACCCGCTTTTTTTTGACGTGCCAAAAAATCGGCTGTGAATAGTAACAATTTAATAAGGAATTTTAAATGAGGCATCTATTGGAAGATACCAATAGATGCCTTTGCATTTCAAAACAGAATAATGTTTTGGGAATAGAGCGCATTGTAATCGCTGCGGAGCTTTTCAACATCAAGGCTGTTAAAAGAGGATAATCCTGCGAAAAAGGAGGACAATCCTGACATGTCCAACACTACATGTCAGAATTGTCCTCCTTTTTGTGATGATAGTTAGTCCAAATGCATACATTTGCACACTATAATAATGACAGTAAGAAGTTGTTGAGAAAAACTTATTACAAAAGAATGCCTTTCGCAACACCAGTTTGTATACGTTACACAAAAATTCTTTCGCAGTATTTGGCATAAAGGGGTTCGGGAGGAAGCGAAGAGAAGAAAGGGGAAATAAGAATGGGAAAAACAAAAAAGCCACACCGGAAATCGTGGAAGCAGGAAGCAGCCCATAACTGGCCGCTGTATGTGCTGGTGGCGCCCGCCGTCATACTGGCTGTGGTATTCAGCTACATTCCAATGGGAGGCCTGGTGATGGCGTTTCAGAATTATAAGCCGTGGCTGGGGATCAGCGGGTCGGAATTTATCGGGTGGGACAATTTTAAGCAGATCTTCATGTTCAAGGAATCTTATCAGGCGATCATCAATACTGTTATCATCGCGGTGTCCAAGATGGTGTTTGGGCTGATCGTTCCGGTGGTGATGGCGCTTCTGCTGAATGAAGTACAGCATGTGGGACTCAAGAAGGGCATCCAGACGCTGGTGTATCTGCCCCACTTCCTTTCATGGGTAACGGTGGCAGGAATGCTGCGGGATATTCTGGGGTTGGACGGAATCGTGAACAGCTTTCTCCAGAATTTTGGTATCGACCCGATTTTCTTCCTGGGAGAGGCGGGGATGTTCCGCCCGATTGTGGTGATATCCGATTTGTGGAAGGGATTTGGTTTCGGAATGATCGTGTATCTGGCCGCCATATCCAATATCGACCAGAATCTCTATGAGGCGGCGGAGATGGACGGCGCGAACCGCTGGCAGCAGACCATACATATCACATTGACAGGCATGATGCCCATGATCATCGTCATGGCTACCTTAAGTCTTGGAAATGTGCTGAATGCAGGATTTGACCAGATCTTCAACCTGTATTCCCCGCTGACTTACAGCACGGGCGATATCATTGATACCTACGTCTACAGACAGTCCCTGGTAAATGGGCAGTACAGTTTTGGTACGGCGGTAGGGCTCTTCAAATCCGGTGTCGGTCTGGCCCTGACGGCAGTTGCATACCGGCTGGCATATAAATTTGCCGGATACAGAATATTCTAGGAGGTGTGCTGAGATGAGACGTGTTTCTGTTGGAAGAAAAGTATTTATCGTGTGTAATTCAATATTTTTAGTGCTGATGGCGCTGCTCTGTGTGCTCCCGCTGGTGAACCTGCTCGCCATATCCCTGAGCGAGAAGGCGGCTGTCAACAGCGGCGTGGTGACCTTCTGGCCGGTGGACTTTACGCTGATGGCGTATGAGAAGACCTTTCAGAATGCAAATTTCATTCGCTCCATTCTGATTTCCTTAGCCAGAACCATTATCGGCACGCTTTTCAGTATGTTTGTTATCGTAACGGCAGGATATGCCCTCTCCAAGGATTTCCGGGGGAGGACGGCGCTGATGTGGTTCTTCGTATTTACGATGCTTTTCAGCGGTGGGCTGATTTCAAGTTATCTGCTGAATTCGGCGTTGGGACTGAAGAACAATTTCTGGGTTTATATCATTCCGGGGGCATTCAGCTGCTACAACCTGATATTGATCATGAACTTTTTTAAATCAATCCCAAAGGCTCTGGAGGAGGCGGCACTGGTGGACGGCGCCAACTTTTTCCAGATCCTGTGGAGTATCTTTCTGCCGCTCTCCAAGGCAGGACTGGCAACGGTGGCGCTCTTTATTATGGTGGGGAACTGGAACGAATGGTTTACAGGCATCCTGTACATGTCTGATACGAAGAATTATCCGCTGGCTTCCTTCCTGCAGGTCATCGTGGTGCAGGGCAATCAGCAGGATTTGGCGCTGGATCCCACAACGGCGGCTGCCATGTCAGAGCGTACCATCAAGGCTGCCCAGGTATTTATCGGCGCAGTGCCGATCCTGTTGGTATATCCGTTCCTCCAGAAGCACTTTGCAAAAGGGATCGTCATGGGAGCGGTTAAGGAATAAATATTGAAACAGAATCCTTGCCTTACGGGGCTTGAGATAGCAATGTAAAAAATGAAAAAAGAAGTAAAAGAATGAAGGAGGACCAACATGAAAAAGAGAAGAGTCGTTTTGAGTTTACTGCTGGGCGCATCCATGCTTTTGAGCGCCTGCGGAGGTAACGGGGGCTCCGGCCAGACGGCAGATACGAGCAGCAGTGCGGGAAAGGCGGACAATGCCGCAGATCAGGCGGGCACTTCCGCGAGTCAGGAGGATAGTGCCAAGGCAGAAGGAGATATTGCCGCAGATGCCGGTTCCGGGGAAGTGCTGACCATCACGATCGCAAAGCAGCTGGACGAAAATGCAGGAAAATATGACAGCGGCGACGATATCAATAATAACCCCATGATCGATCTGGCAGTGGAGAAAAAAGGAATCCGGATGGAGACCACGCTGCTGGGCGGTGATGCTTCCAATTACACCACGAAACTTAGGCTTGCCCTGACTGGTTCGGAGGATCTGCCGGATGTTTTCCCGGTATATGACACGCAGATGGTTGCCGATATGATCGAATCAGGACGCGCAAAGGACATTACAGATGATATAGAACAGTACATGCCGGAGAGGCTTCAGGAGATTTACGACAGATTTCCGGAGACCTATTACCCGGTGACAAAGGACGGAAGGATTTACGGTATCGCGTGTGCTCCCAGGCTCACGGAGGGTGAAGTGATGGTCATCCGTCAGGACTGGCTGGGTGTCCGATCCTGTGAGTCTGTTCTCCGCCAATACGGGAAAGAATATCCCGGGTTCCTGGCAGGAGGACGAGAATGGCAATCTGATGTACGGCTCTATCCATGAGGGAAACCGTGCGACGCTGGAGCGCATGGCAAAGTGGCATGCCAACGGCTGGATCTTCCAGGAAGCGGCTGCGACAGGGGCGTGGGATGCCATGAGCCAGTTCACGGAGGGCAAGGCGGGTATCCTGATCGGACGTCCATGGATCATGGGTTCCGTCAGGGATGTTACTACCGTGGCTCCGGACGCAGTGATGAAGGCTTACCCTACCATACGGCAGGACAATGGAGAACCAACCTACCAGAATGCTGAGGTAAACGACGGATGGTTGATGTTTAATGCGGATTTTGAGCATATGGATCAGTTCTTCGAATATTATGACTGGCTTTACGACGGCGCTTTTGGAACAGGCGATTTCCAGTACGGTTATCTGGAGAATTACGACTATGACATCGTGAATGATGAGGTCGTATTTGACTGCAAGCTGTTTGATCCGGCGCTGGACAGTGTGTTTGATCCCGGGAAATCCACAGTCCTCAAAAATGCTCCTGTTCTGGATGCCATGGAATCCTATGCCAATGTAGCGTCCGGTAAAGAACCAACAACACCGGCGGAGATCAAGGCAGAGGCTTCGTTCAAGGTAGTGCCGGATCAGTCAGAAGGCTATGCACTTGCGAACGAGCACAGGACAGAGCAGCTCCCGAATCTGTTTAACGCAGCGCCCACAGCGACGATGCAGAGAAGCTGGGAGCAGCTGCAGACCATGGAAAAGCAGGTGTACACCAATATTATTTACGGCAATGAGCCGATCGAAGCTTTTGACAAGTTTGTTACGGACTGGAAAGCGCAGGGCGGCGACCAGATCACACAGGAAATAAATGAGTGGTATCAGTCTGTGAAATAAGGTATAATAAAAAGAGTTCATTTAGAGGGCTGTCATGGAAAGGACAGCCCTCTTGGCAGTGTACATAAAGGTGCAGGTTTCAGATGCATATGGACGCCCAGAGGAAATATGTCAGCACGCATCGATGCGTGCCGGCGCATGAGCAGGGAAAGACAATGGAGGTATAGTGATGAAGAGAACGATCTATAATGGAATCCCGTGGTATGACCAGAACGGAAATACAGTTAACACCCATGGGGCGTGTATTGTGCAGGAGGGGGAAACGTATTACCTGTTTGGCGAATACAAGACGAATGACGTCAACCAGTACAGGGGATTTTCCTGTTATTCTACCAATAATTTTACGGACTGGAAATTTGAAGGGTTTGCCCTGCCGCCCCTGAAGGACGGGCTGCTTGGGCCAGGCCGTATAGGAGAGCGGGTAAAAGTCCTGAAAAGTAAGCGGACGGGCAGGTACAGCATGCTGATGCATACGGATGATGACAGATACTGTGATCCCTGTATCGGGCTTGCAGTTGGGGAGCGTCTGAATGAGGAGTTTGCGTTTCAGGGACCGCTGCTCTTTCAGGGAGAGCCCATCCGGTTCTGGGATATGGGAACTTTTGTGGATGACGACGGCACGGCTTATCTGCTGACCCACGAGGGAAATATCTACCGGCTGGATGAGACCTGTACGGAGGCGGTGGAGCTGACGGCTCAGAATATCGCTCCCGGAGGGGAATCGCCTGCCATGTTCAAAAAGGATGGAATCTATTACCTGATGCTTTCTAACAAGACAAGCTGGGAGCGGAATGACAATTATTATTTTACAGCAAAGGATCTGCATGGGCCATGGCAGTACAGGGGGCTGTTCTGTCCGGAGGGAAGCCGTACATACAATACTCAGTGTTCCTTCGTATTCCAATATGACAGGGCAGGTGGGAGCGTGCCGGTTTATGTGGGAGACCGCTGGTCATTTCCCAGGCAGGCTTCGGCGGCAACGCTGGTGCTTTTGCCTGTTGAGGCCAAGGACGGGAAAATGCGGATTGGGCAGTATCTGCCAGTGTGGAGTCCGGATAATATGGAGGGCGAGGTGTTAAGACCGCAGCACACCCTGGACTTTTGTTCCAATATCCGGGATAAGGAAGTCCGTATAAGCTTCGAGGGGAGACAGATCACACTGTTTGGAAACACAGACTGTCACGGCGGATATGGGAATATCCATATTTATGACGAAAAGGGAAATTGTGTGCACAAGACCAGCATTGATTTCTACAGCGCTGTCCCGGACAGCGGGATGCGTTACCGCTCCCCGGTTCTGGCAGAGAGAAGATATGTGGCGAAGATTGCAGTGTCAGGAGAGAATAGCGTCTGTACCACCAAGAGCGGGAAACGGTATGGGAGTGATGATTATTATGTGCATATTACGGGCTGGACGGCTGATTGAAGGAAAATCCCATTTTCCTATCATGAAGAAAACAGGGTTGCTGCAGGCGGTATATGAACTGGCCGGTATGCTGTTTTCCCTGTTTACAGCATACTCCCTGTCCGGAATCACGGAAAAAATCCAGGCATCGGCAGTGGGTGAGGCTATGGAGCAGTGCCTGTGGCTCCTTCTGTTCCTGGTCTTTTATGGCATCAGTTTAACCCTCTTTCACCGTCTGCTGCTTTCAACCCGCATCAGGGAACAGCTTCAGGTGAGGGAAAGGATTCTCCGAAACATCCTTCATGACCGCAGCGGTCAGCCTGACTAGGCCTCTGCGGGGCAGATCCTTGAGAATCTGGGGAATGACTGCGACAGGGTGACGCAGCATTATGGGACGAGACGCCCGCTGGCGGCTGTACGGCTGCTGGCTGTGGCAGTATATCTTGCCATATCCCTGCCGATAAGCCGGGAGGCAGCTTTTTTCATGTTATGCATGGCGTTTCTGCAATTGATTCCCCACGTGATGGTAAAACGCATATTTATGAAAAACTATCTGGACTGCCGTGATATCGAAGCGGAGATTACAAATGTATTTATCGCGGGCTATCAGGGTGCGGCGGAAGTGAAAGTATATGGTGCGTTATCCTGGCTGAACCAGATGCTGCGTAAAAAGCATCTGGAATATGAAAAGATCGGTATGAGATCGGAAGCGGCATTCACTGGGGAGACCATGATATCTTCCCTGACCAGCCAGCTTCTGAAATACGGATATTTTGCAGTTCTTGGCCTGCTTTTTTCGATGGGAATCATCCCGGCTTCCGGGGTGGCGGCTATGGCAGTAGTTTCGGCTGCCTTTTTTTCAGGCATGGACACACTTTTCCAGGTTATACCGCAGTTTTCGGTTGACCGTGCGGCAGTCGGGCGACTTGCAGGCTGGCTGGTTCCGCAGCCTGACAAAACGGATGCTGTCGCCCCCTGCACAGGAGAGGGAAAAGGGCAGTGGCTGCATGTGAAGGGGCTGGAAAAGTCTTATGAGGGCAGGGGGATATTCCGAAATTTTACGGTGGATATTCCATTAGACAGGAGAGTGGTGATCTGTGGGGCAAACGGAAGCGGAAAGACCACTTTGCTCCGAATTGCCGCCGGGAAAATCCGGGGGGAACATGGAACGGAGATTTCTTTTCTGCCGCAGGAATGCCCTGGGGTGAATTTTTCTATCCGGGATCTGCTGGGTACAAAACAGAAGGACTTTTACAGGCTGGCGGGGCAGTTTGGTCTTGACAAGGATCTGCTGGGCAGACCCCTTAACAGCCTTTCCGGGGGCCAGAAGAAGAAAATCTACCTGGCGGCGGCTTTTGCCCGGCAGGCTCCGCTGCTGATCCTGGACGAGCCGGACAATGATCTGGACGAACTGGGAAAGGCTGTTTTGAGAGAACAGATGATGGCGTATCCGGGCGGAATCCTTTATGTTTCCCACGAAAGGGAAATGCAGGAACTGGCCCAGTTTAGAATAAACATGAACGATGTGGGGCTTCGGGATGAAAAAGACGATAATAACGGATGGTGTTAAAATGCTGTGGAGAACGATGGCCATACTGGCACTGGTGGAAACGGTGGATATTTATCTGGGGCTGGCGCTGGGAACTGTGCTGGGCGATTTTACAGAACGGATTCTGGTTTATGATGTATCCGGCTCGCTTTGTCTGGCTGCGCGTCTTTTGCTGTGTGTCCTTGTAAGCGCGCTGGTGCTGCCGTCAGTGGGGCTGCTTGGCAATTATCTTCTGTTTAAGGATGCCCTGCGGCATGACCGGTTCATTTTTGACCGGTATTTCCGCATGCCTTATGAGATGCAGCGGGAGGTCTCTTTGGGAGAAGTACAATACCGGGTGGAGAATGATCCGAACCAGTTCAGGCTGATTCTGGTCTTTATGGTGAAATATATCCTGTGCACAGTGGTTTCTCTGCCTGCCATGCTTGTGGTGCTGGGAAAGATCGATCCGGCCATGCTGCTGACCGTGGCGGCTCTGTCCATTATAAAATGGCTGGCATCTGAAAAAATGGGGAAGCTGTCTGCTAAGGGCATACAGGCAGAACGGGAATTTAATACCAGGCTCAGAAAATATGAAATGGATATCAGCAGCCATCCGGCTGTTTTTACTGCATTCGGGTGGGAAGAGGGAGCCTGCGGCAAAATCCATGAGGAAGCGTCGACCGGTTTTCAGAATCTGCTGTCCAAAACCTTTTGGGGCAGGGCAGTGGCAGCGTCGGCCGGCATGGTTACGTCCGCCCTCTATCCCCTGTTTCTTCTGCTGGCAGGCTGTATCGAGATGAGCAGACAAAAAATCGGTCTTTCGGACATTCTGACCGTGCTCGTCATTTTTCCGGTCGTGGAAAAGATGATCAACATGATTGATTATTGTGTGAAAAACAGGAGGAGCCTGGATGATGTTCTGGAAAGGATGACCTTTTTTTACCGCGCGGAGGACTATGAGTCCCAGACCGGGTTCAGCAGCGGCGGAGCAGGGGAAATAATGGTCAGGGCGCTTTCCTATGGATATGACGATACGCCGGTTCTGGAAAACTGTTCCCTGACAATTAACCATAAGAAAACCGCCATCTGCGGAAAAAACGGAAGCGGAAAAAGTACACTGGTTAAAATACTCTGTGGGTTCCTGCAGGATTATCAGGGGGAGGTTTGTATCGGAGAAGAGAACCTAAAAGGGCGGGAAGAAGAATGGTTTCACTGTTTCGGATACATTCCGCAGGAGCCCTTCCTGTTTTCAGAGAGTCTGGAAAGAAATATTGCCATGTCAGAAGAATATAATGCGGAGCAGATCAGACAGGTGATCGCTCTTACCGGACTTGGCAGGCTTGCGGGAAAAGAGATTTCCAACGGCTCCGTATCCGGCGGCGAAAGGCAGAGAATTGCACTGGCAAGGGCTCTGTACTGCGGACGGGACTGGATCTTTATGGATGAACCCACCAATAATCTGGATGCGGATACCGTGGAATGGCTCAAAGATTTTATCTGCAGCACGGACAGGACGTTGGTATTTGTTACGCATGACAGGGGACTGGCGGGGGAAGCGGAGGCGGTTATTGAGCTGTCGTCTTATAGCGATTGCAGTTGATTCTGGAGGATATTGGAATAGATTAAAGACGAGGAGAAAGAAAATGCAGGGAATAGAAATCAAAAAGGAATATCTAACTGAGGGAACGGTTCTGCAGGAGGCAGAGCAGGGTGTCTATGTTTTGCAACTTGCAAAGGAAGGAACAGGATTCTGCCTTCCGCAGCTGATGTCCTGCGAGGAGCATTTGCTGACTTTTCGCGCCGAGGTGCTGGAGGAGCACAGTCTGGCGCTGAATCTGCTGGTGTATGTGCATGGGGAGGAACCGCCCGCGTTTACAGTCCGCTTTGGCCTGCTGCCGCAGGCTGAGACACAGGTTTGTCTGGATCTGGACTGGATGGATGCCCATGAGCTGTTTCCGGAGGCGATGGCGGGTGCCCTGAAGATTGTGTGCCATGGCAGGCGGGTGGACAGGGAGGAGATCTCAAAGATCGTATTGTCCGCAATGCCCTCTTTCCACGCTGTCAGGCTGAAAATAAAAGATATGATGCTGACCGATGCCTATCCGGCAAGTGCGGGGCTGCCCGACAAAAAACTGGTGGACTGCTTTGGACAGAGTAAGTCCAGGTCATGGGAGGGAAAAACACAGGGGCTGGAGGAACTCAAAACGGCATTGACGAAACAGGCGCAGGAGACAGACAATGGTTATCCGTTTGAGGACTGGTCTGCCTATGGCGGCTGGAAGAAGAAAAAATTAAAGGTCGGACTGGGTTATTTTTCCAGTGTCAAAGAAAACGGGAAATGGTGGCTGACCGACCCGCTGGGGTATGCGTATTTCAGCATGGGGCCTGACTGTGTGGGGGTTGGCGTAGACTGCCGCGTTGACGGTGTGGAAAAATGGCTGGACTGGCTGCCGGACAGGGACGATGCGGTGTATCAGGATATGTTTCGTGAGCCAAAGCGCAGAAAAGGGCGCCGTGAGTCACGCATGTTCTTCTACGCACAGGCAAATCTGTATAAAGTGTTTGGCGCAGCATGGTATGAACAGTGGCAGAAGATGATATCCTGCCAGCTGAAAAAATACGGCATGAACACGCTGGGAAACTGGAGTGACGAGCGTCTTCTGGGCGTGCTGGATATCCCCTATGTGACATCGCTGCCAGAGTTCCCAGCGACAGCCGTCAGTATTTTCCGCGACTTTCCCGATGTGTTCAGTGCGGAGTACCAGCTTGCGGCGAAAAGGTGTGCACAGGCGCTTGCCGCACGCAAAAATGATCCGCTGATGATCGGATATTTCCTGCGCAATGAACCTGCATGGGCGTTCGTTGACAATCTGGTGCTCGCGGACGAGGTGCTGCACAATCCGGCAAGGACAGCCTGCAAAGAAATACTGGTGGCATACCTGCAGGAGCGCTATCAGACTATAGAGGCGCTGAACCGTGCATGGAACAGCAGTCTGGAGAGCTTTGACAGTCTGTATGCGCCGCAGGAAAAAGTATCGAAATGGTCGTCAGCCGCGCGTGAGGATATGAAGGAATTTTCCAGACAGATGCTGCGCGCCTATATTGAGATCCCTGTGCGCGAGTGCCGCAGGGTTGATCCGAACCACATGATACTCGGTATGCGGTGGGCGTGGATTTCCGATTCGGATCTGGTGACTGGGTGGGAGAATTTTGACGTGTTCTCCATCAATTGTTATGCGGCGGACCCGACGGAAAAGATACAGCGTGTTGCCGATCTGGGCGTCGATCTGCCTGTCATGATAGGTGAATTTCATTTTGGCGCACTGGATGCCGGACTGCCGGCGACTGGCCTTGAGGGAGTGAGGAGCCAGCGGGACAGGGGAATCGCGTACCGCTATTACTGTGACCGCGTTGCGGCGCATCCCAACGGAGTGGGCTGTCATTATTTCCAGTGTTACGATCAGTTCGTGCTGGGGCGGTTTGACGGGGAAAATTACAATATCGGACTGTTTGACATCTGCTCCCGCCCCTACGCGGAGATGGTGCGGCAGATCAGGGAATGCAGCAGCACGATATATGAGGTGGCGGACGGCCGAAAGGAGCCATGTCAGGAAAAGGCGGAATCCATTCCAATGATCGCGTACTGACGATAAATGTTTAAAAATACAGTGACATTTACAGTGACATTTTGGGAGAAGTATGTTATATTCTCTTTGGAGGAATGACATACTATGAATTTAGGAAAAGAAACAGAAACTTTAGAATTCAAAAAAACTACAGGCGAATTGCGGGAGGCAATGATCTCAATTTCATCTATTCTGAATAAGCATGGAGTCGGGGCAGTGTATTTTGGGGTTAAGCCAAATGGCGATGTTGTAGGGCAGGATGTGTCTGAATCGTCACTTAGGGATGTCTCACGGCTTGTATATGAATCAATAAAACCGCAGATTTATCCTGTGATCCAAGAGGAAGTCATAGAGGGTCGTCATGTTATTAAAGTGGAGTTCCACGGAGAGGATTTTCCTTATTCTGCAATGGGCAGGTATTATTTGCGCACAGCAGATGAGGACAGGGAAGTCACACCATCAGAACTTAGGCAGTTTTTCACTGCAAATGAATATAAGGACAAGTGGGAGAAAACACGGTCTGAGATATTATTAAAACAAGCAGATAAAAAAGCAGTGAAAGCATTTTGCGAAAAGGCAGTTTCAGTCGGCAGGCTGACGGAAGGCCGGTATACCGCGCCGACGATATTAAAAAGGTTCGGACTTGTGGATGGGGATTATCTGACAAACGCTGGAAATGTATTGTTTGGAAATTCCAGTCCAGTGACGCTCAAAACGGCAATTTTTGCCACAGATGAGAAGCTGACATTCCTTGATATGCAGATGTATGAGGATAACATACTCAATCTGTTGAGCCTGGCGGAGACATATATTTTGAAAAATATAAACTGGAGAAGTGAAATTATAGGAACAGAGCGGGAGGAAATTCCGGAGATTCCAACTGCGGCAATCAGGGAGGTTTTAGCGAACAGCTATGCGCATGCAGTGTATAATAGCAATACATATCATGAGATCTGCATTCATCCGGATAAAATAACAATATACAGTCCGGGAACCTTTGCCAGCACATACAGCCCAGAGGATTATATCAGTAAAAATCTTCCATCGTCTATCCGAAATGTGTCCATTTCCAAGATTTTGTATTTGAACAAGTCGATTGAGCAGTTTGGAAGTGGGTTTAAGCGGATTAACAGCTTGTGTAAAGATGCGAATGTGAAGTATTCATATGAAATATCGGAAAACGGTTTCATGTTTGTGTTTTTTAGAAAGACACAAACAGCAGCTTCACAAAACGATATGATGGAAAGTATTTTTATTGAAAGTGTCACTGAAAATGTCACTGAAAATGTCACTCTAAATAAAACAGAGCAGTCGGTATACAGCCTTCTTGTGAAAAATCCTTATTATACGAGGAAAGAATTGGGGAATGCAACATCCAAAACGGTAAGAACAATCCAGAGGACACTGGATTCCTTAAGGAAGAAAGGCTTGGTAGAGAGAATTGGAAGTGACAGATCAGGATATTGGCGTGTCAAAGAAAAAATATAGAAGTGATTGGGGAGGTCTTTATGGCAGCATATTTATTTGCACATTTTATCGGGGAAGAAAAAAATGGGGAACAGGTCTATTTTTCTGTGAGCAGGGACGGACTGCACTGGAAGGACCTGTACAATGGAAATCCTGTTTTATTATCACAGACGGGTACCTGCGGCGTGCGCGATCCGTTTCTGGTGCGGCATCCGCAGACAGGTACAGTTTATCTGATCGCTACGGATCTGCGCATCGAGGCGGGGAAAGGCTGGAAGGAGGCACAGGAGAACGGGAGCAGGAGTATTATCGTGTGGAAGACGGACGATCTCGTGCACTGGACAAAGGAGAGGAGCTTCGAGGTCGGAATCCCCGAAGCCGGGTGCGTGTGGGCGCCGGAAGCGGTATTTGACAGGGAAAAAGGAGCTTTTCTTGTATTTTTTGCGTCAAAGGTAGACGGAAAACACAGGATTTACGCGGCCTATACAGCGGATTTCGAGCAGTTTTCGGATACGTTCCTGTACATGGAGAAAGAAAAAGATGTGATCGATACGACAATCCTGGAGGACAACGGACAGTACTATCGCATTTCCAAGGATGAGACGGACAAGCGGCTGGTGATGGAACGGTCGGATTCCCTGACAGGGGAGTTTGCCAGGATATCCTCCCCAGTATTGGATGATCTGGTGGGCGTTGAGGGGCCGGAGGGTTACCGTATGCCGGATGGCAAGACATGGTGTCTGATCGCGGATCAGTTCCAGACTGGAAAAGGATATCTGCCCATGTTGACAGACGACCTGTCATCCGGCCGTTTCAGGATTTTATCGCCGGACGAATACGATATGGGGAAAACGAAAAAACGCCACGGGGGAATCTTGCAGATTACGGATGAGGAGTATCAGAGGCTTACCTGCATCCCTTCCGGTAATCGCTGGGAATGAGTCCGGTCAGTTTTTTAAAGCTGCGGCTGAAATATTTTTCATCGTTATATCCGACGCTGAAAGCGATCTCCTGAATGGATTTATCCGTGTTTTCAAGCTGCTGCTTTGCGTGTTCCATGCGTACCTGGGTACAGTAATCAATGAAGGATACGCCCACGATATCGTGGAAGCAGCGGCATTTTCGTATACCCAGTTCAGGGACAGCCAGTCTTTTTTTAACCGCTCGACGGTTTCCTCGTTTTGAATGGTCTCCTCTTCATAAAGCTCATACGCGTGTTTGTCGTTGACAGCCTTGACGGGCCGGTATTCATAGAAAAATCGGTTGTTCATAAACCGGCGGAGCAGTTTGCCAAGCTGGGCAAAGGTCATGTCGGAGACATCGAGAATGCGCAGCAGTATGGTATTTGGAAAATTGTCGGGGAATGCAAAGTACTCTTTCTGTTCCGTGAATACCCATACGCCGCCCATCAGTTCATAGATATCTTTCCGTCCCGAAAGCCCGTTTAACTCCCAGAATCTGAATATGTGTTCATCAGTGTCCAGTTCCATGGTGACAAGGGCATAGACAGAGGGATACAAAATCTTGCTTTCCTTCCAGTTCATGCCGGAAGAACCTGCAAAAACGGAATTTTTCCGGATAATTCCCGCATGGATGCGGTCAAGTATCTGGTCAAAATTTTCTTTGTCAAACTGTGTCTTTGCGATGTAATCAATGGCGCCGCAGCGCAGTGCGCCCTGAATATGTTCAAATTCCGTATGGATCGTCAGCACCACATAGTTTAGCTCCGGGTACAGCCCGGATGCAGTCTTGATAAAGGTCATACCGTCCATGACAGGCATGTCAAGATCGACAAGGACGAGATCCACTTTGTTCTCTTTCAGGAAATCCAGCGCTTCTTTTCCGTTTGCGCTCTCCCCAACGATTTCCATCTGGTGTCTGTCCCAGGGCATGAGCATGCGGATTCCTTTCCGTGTCAGGGCATCGTCGTCAACAATCAGTATTTTTAACATGATAACCATTTCCTTTCAGTTTGGGAAAATCGATTGTAACAATTGTTCCGCGGTTTTCTAAACTTTTGTTTTCCAGGCTCTGTATATGAAAGTAAAAACGGTCTGCGTAGAAAGCATGCAGGCTGTTCATCACGTAGGCAAGACCGATTCCAAACTGGGGGATATCGTCTTTGGTGCCAGCGGATGACTGGTCTGAACTGGGCATGGATGGGGGATAAAGGCTGTTGATCCTTGCAAGTACTTCTGCTTCCATTCCCGTACCGGTGTCCGATACAGTCAGGTGAATGGAATCGTCGACCTGTATACGGACAAGTATTTCCATGCCGGGCTGATAGCCGTGGGCCAGTGCGTTTTCGACTAACGGCTGTAATAAAAATTTCGGGCAGGGATAATTCAGGTCATTTTCCGCAGGCTTGTCTATGCGGAAACGGAAATCATAGCGCACTTTTTGCAATTGGATGTATTCTGTCAGGGCACCCAGTTCTTTGTCAAGGTTTGTGGTGACGCTTTCCTTGTCAAGGTTGTAGCTGAGCAGGTGGGACAGGGACTGGGTGATCGTATCAATGTCGTCCTGCCCGTTCATCAGGGCCATCCAGTGGACGGTGTTGAGTGTATTGAGCAAAAAATGCGGATTGATCTGTGCCCGCAGCTTTTCGATCTGTATCTTCGTGTTTGTCTTCTCCTGTTGTATGATCTGGCGTATCATTTCCTTTATCTGCCGCTGCATGAGCACGATCTTATGCAGCAGATGGTCATACTCGGGAATGGAAGAATGCATCTGCGTATTATTATTTTCATCTGAGAGCAGCAGTTCCAGCTGGCGGTCGAACAGCCGCAACGGGGAATAGACGCTTCTCCAGAAGTACACGGCGATCAGGGCGACAAAGGCGGCAATAATCAGGACAGATACCAGTATATCGGCGAGCGACTGGTAAAAATCCTGAATATAGACATGCTCCGGGATAATGATGTGCACGTTCCACCCCTGTGACATGGATTTGGACATGGAGCGGTAATGCCTGTTTTGCTTTCCGGCCAGAATGTCCGGGATCCCTGTGCCGGATCCATCCGCATACGTGGTGTAGACCAGTTCGCCGGACGCGTTTGTTATGGCGAGGAAAGCGGATTTGCGTTCGACGGAGCGGATCGGGGCGAGCAGGGAATAAAAGCCGGATTCAATGGATAAGAGCACAGTCTTTCCGTTGGGCAGGGTTTCGGTGCGGTTTAATATCAGCACGGGATTTCCATTGTAACTGCTCTGGCTTTCGCATGGTCCGCAGAATAAGCCTGCTTGCGGTATCCGTTCTGGTCATGGGACTGCTGGCTGGGTGCGGCAATTTCCGGGGCGGAAAAGACAAGGATACAGGCGGCAGCAATCTTCCCGTGGATGAGAATGGAGATCCATCCTCATTTGGGAAATGTGAGGAGCCGGTAACGGTGGAGATTGTCCAGTCCATCAACCCGACGATTGCCATGCCGGAGGGCGACTCGGTCACGGACAATTATTATACAAGGTTTGTCAGTGAAAATCTAAACGTGGATATTTCCGTCAAATGGTCTGCGTCCTCCTCTGATTTTCACCAGAAGCTGGATCTGGCGATCGCTTCCAATGACCTGCCGGATATCATGGTGGTGAGCGAACAACAGTTTCGCAGACTGGCGCAGTCCGATATGCTGGAAGACCTGACGCCCTATTATGATACCTATGCCTGCGATGTGATCAAGCAGAATATTGATTCAACGGGCGGCAGGGCCATAGAGAATGCCTCCTATAACGGAAAGCTGCTAGGGCTGCCAAATGTGCAGGTGGAGGCGGACGGATATGTCCTGATGTGGATCAGGCAGGACTGGCTGGATGCGCTCCATCTCAAGGCGCCACGACAATTGAAGAACTTGAAACGGTGGCGAAAGCGTTTGTGGATAACAATATGGGCGGGGAGGATACCATCGGCATCGTAGGCCCGACAGTTAATGACAGGTTATATAATACATTCCTGTCCATCAATCATGTGGACGAGCCTGGAGAAAAAGGAGAACGACATCTTTTTAAAGATCATTATTGGCGAAGAGCCTATCGATGCTTTTGACACTTTTGTGGAGGAGTGGAAAGCGGAGGGCGGGGATGCGATCACGGCGGAGGTGCAGGCGATCGTTGACAACAAATAAGAAAAAAATAAATGGCAGGAGGATTACAAAAATGAAAGAACTGGTATTTGACAATGACCTCTATGGAATGAACTGGCTGCGGGAGGACTTCACATACGGGGAGGTGAAATGTCCGAAGGAACTGTGCGGCTCGGTAAAGAACAGGAGGGACGGGGATAAAATATACACGGAGATCACGATCTCCAATCCGGGGCAGAAACCGTATTTTACGGATAAAACTTCGATCAGCATCGCGTTCCCGCTCGTCGACAAATATGAGAGCAGTAAGGTATGCATGGAGCAGCGCTGCCATACTCATATTTTCTGCGGCGGGAATATCAGCTATATCTGTGCCCTGCGCATGGGCGGGCAGGCGCCCCATCTGGGGATGGTGCTTACGAGAGGAAGCCTCGCAGGATACAGCATAGAGCGCAATCTGGTGAGCCAGAGCAACGACAGGGGATGTTTCCTGCTCCACCCGTCGCCCATGGAGATCAGGGCGGGGGAGAGCGTGACGCTGGAGTGGATGATTTTTCCCCATGCAGGAAAGCAGGACTTTTTTGAAAAGCTGGGGCAGTACCAGCCGCATTTTGTGACAGTGCGGGCAGACCGGTATGTCCTGTTTCCGGGTGAGAAAAATACGCTCCATATACGCCCTGCTTTTGACGCGGACAGGGTGACAGTGGACGGCGAAGTACTTCCTGAGACGGACGGGATCTATCAGCTGGAATACACGGCGCAGGAAATCGGGGAAAAGGTGTTTGAGATCCAGGTGGACGGTGTGCGGACATGGTGCAGGACTTATGTGCAGGAAAATCCGGAGAAACTGGCGGAAAAACGCTGTACGTTTCTGGCGGCGCACCAGCAGTACCACGGCGGTATCGAAGGACTGAAAGGCGCCTATCTGGCCTATGACAATGAGGAGGAGATGTGTATCTACAGGCCGGCAAACGATTACAACGGCGGCAGGGAGCGGATCGGGATGGGTAATCTGGTCACCCGCTATCTGTCCGGCCAGAATGGAAAAGTGGACACGGCACTCTGGGAGAGCCTGAAGGAATACAAAGAGTATGTGCTGCGGGAACTGGTAGATGCAAATACTGGGAAAGTGTACAACGATATGGGGCGGGATGACAGCTACAAGCGCCTGTACAATGCGCCGTGGGCAGCCACGTTTTTTACAGAACAGTACAGGCTCTGCAAAGAAAAGAAAGAACTGGTGTGTGCATACCGGATCGTCAGGCAGTTTTATGAGGAGGGCGGAAGGGACTTTTATCCGATCGATCTGCCGATACTGTTGCTGGACCGGGAGCTTACGCATGCCGGGATGGAACAGCAGAGGGAAGAACTGCGTGCACTTTACAGGGAACATGCGGACACGATCTGTGACAGGGACATCTGCTATCCGGCCAGTGAAGTCAATTATGAGCAGAGCATTGTAGCACCGGCGGCAGATATCCTGCTGTCCGTGTATGTGCTGACAAAGGATGAAAAGTATCTGAAGGCGGCCGAGCGCTAGATTGGGATTCTGGAACTTTTTAACGGAATGCAGCCCGACTACCACCTTCATGAAGCGGCGATACGCCATTGGGATGGGTACTGGTTTGGCAAAAGGAGATACTTCGGGGATACGTTCCCGCATTATTGGAGCGCGCTTACCGGCAACGTGTTTGAACTGTACGGAAGGATTACCGGGGACAGCTCGTATCTGGAGCGGGCGGAGCATTCGAGAAGGGCGGTGCTTCCGATGATCTTCGCGGACGGAAGGGCGTCCTGTGCCTATATCTATCCCTGCAAAGTCAACGGGAGGGAAGGGGAGTTTTATGACCCGTATGCGAACGACCAGGACTGGGGACTGTATTTTTATCTGAGAAATCAGGAACTGTAAATTTATGTATCGTTCCGAAGGAGGAGAAGCATGAAAAAATTTGACAGGATTTTATATGGAGGAGACTACAATCCGAACCAATGGCCCAGGGAAATCTGGGTGGGGGATCGCGGCAGAGACAGTCCATATCCTGCGGCTGGGGATCGCGCAATAAGGATCCGCAGAAAAATGGACAGGTCTGCGTGCCGTCGTTGGATGCTATGATGCTACAGTAGCTCCATCACCGCTGTCTGGTACCGTTTCAGCCGGAGCATGCCGTCATTTAGGATCACTGTGTCATAATTGGACAGCAGCATATTTTTTACAGTGTCCGGCAGTACGAGGGTGGTCTCTTCCGGCTTTGCGTTGTTGACGATCAGAACGCTTCTGCCATCATAGCTGCGCCTGTAAGCGATGATGCCTGGCTCCTCCTCGTAGACCGGGGTGAATGAACCATAGATGAATAATTCCTGAAAGTCTCCGGATTTTCTGAGCGCGATCATTTTTTTGTAGAATGCGTACAGGGAATCGGGGTCTTTTTTCTGTGCTTCATAATTGATGCTGTGATAATTCGGATTGACGGCAAACCACGGTTCTACAGTCGAAAATCCGGCGTTTGGCGTGTCGTTCCACTGCATGGGTGTCCGTGCGTGCTCCCGGGATTCGAGGTTGATCCGGGCGAAGGATTCCTCCGCAGTCATGCCGTTTTTGATCTGCTCCTCGTACATCACGAAGGTAGTCGGATCCTTGAACTCGTTAAGTTCCTTTTTCCGAAAATCCCGCATGCCGATGGCCTGCCCCTGGTAGAGAAACACGATGCCTGGCAGGAAGAAGTTGATGCCGCCCACCAGCGAGCTGCTGTAGAAGTCGATCTCGTTCTCCGGGATAAAGCGTTCCACAGCGCGGGAGAGGTCGTGATTTTCCATATAGTTGCAGAGCAGTCCCCGCCCTCTGACCAGCTCCTGTTTTGCGAACAGGAGCTTTTTCAGCTCGTCCATCATTGCGGCAGGCTGATCCCTCCACTGTGCGGCACCGACGTGGAAGATGGAGTGGCAAAAGTCGAAGATTGTCGAGAAATAGCCGTTTTCGCCGATGTATTTTGTGAGCGCACCGGGGGGCAGTCCCTCGTCCACCTCGCCGATCGTCATGGCGTCATAGCGCTGGAACGTATTTTCTCTGAGCTCGTCGAGAAAGACACCGATCCCCTCCGCGTTGGTGAAACAGGCAAAGCCATTCGCAAGACCGTCCGCGCCGTCCGCGGGAAGTTCAGAACAGGAGAAGTCCTTCTTCAGATGGCTGATGGCGTCGACGCGGAAGCCGCGGATGCCAAGGTCGAGCCATCTGTTTACCATCCCGTAAATTTCCTGACGCAGCGCGGGATTTTCCCAGTTTAAGTCCGGCTGCCATTTGGTGAAGATGTGCAGGTAGTAGCGGTTGGTGTCGCCGATGCGCTCCCACGCGCTGCCGCCGAAGATCGAGCGCCAGTTGTTGGGCGCATTTCCCTCCTTTCCCTCCTGAATCACATAATATTTTCCGTATTTTCCGTCGGGGTCTTCCAGCGCTTTCTGGAACCAGGGATGCTCTGAGGAGGTGTGGTTTACGACCAGATCCATCAGGATCCTGATGCCGCGCCTGTCGGCTTCCCGGATCAGTTCTCTCAGATCGTCTTTGCTGCCAAACATGGGGTCGATCTCCTCGTAGTCCGAGATGTCATAGCCGTGGTCCTTCATGGGCGACTTGTTGACGGGGCAGAGCCATATGACGTTGATGCCCAGGTCGGCAAGGTCGTCGAGGTGCGCGGTGACGCCCTTTAAATCCCCGATGCCGTCCCCGTTTGTGTCCTGAAAGCTTTTCGGGTAGATTTGATATCCGATGGTATTGTGCCACCATTTCTGTAACATGCTGTGTTCCTCCTTAATTTCATTTGGGGTTATTGTTGTGGTGCTCCCTGCTGATGCTGTGCGGGAATCGAGAATGTGATCATCGTGCTCTGGTTCAGGATACTGTTGATCTTCAGCCCATACTCTTTTCCGTAGGTGAGCTGCAGGCGCTCGTGGACGTTTTTGAGACCGTATCCCTGCGACTGGGTCTGGGTCAGCAGCGGGAGCTTCTCAGGCGGGATGCCCAGTCCGTTGTCCATGATCGTGAAGTGGACGAGGCCGCCCACCTGGGTGACAGTAAGGAAGAGCGCGCCCCGCCTGCTCTGGTTGGGCAGGATCCCATGCATGATCGCGTTTTCTACCAGAGGCTGGAGCAGCAGGTTTGGAAGCTCGAGCTCCGGGAGCGGGTCGTCGAGCTGATACACGGCATCAAATAGATTATCGTTCAAAATCAATTGAATTTCAATATAGGACCGCACATTTTTTATCTCGTCGGAGAGAAGGGTTTCCGCCCGGCCTTTGTTCAGTGTCGTCCGGTAAAAGGTGGACAGCAGCTGTGCCATCTGGCTGATCTCTGTCTGGTTGTTGAGGAGCGCCTTGCTGTTGATGGCGGAGAGGCAGTTGTACAGAAAGTGAGGGTTGATCTGTGCCTGCAGCGCCATCAGCTGTGTTTCTTTCAATGTGATCTTATTCCTGTAGTCAGCCACGACCAGGCGGTCAAGCTCGCGGATCATGTGCTGGAAGCTGTTGGTCAGCTCACCGATCTCGTCGGGGCAGTCGTCGTGGATCTGCACGGTCAGATCCCCCTCCTGGACGCGGTGCATGGCATTGAGCAGGAGATTTACCTTCTGCGCGAAAAAGTTGGACAGCAGGCCGCTGACCGCGTAGATCAGGGCAAAGCACAGCAGCAGGATGACGAGGATCGTGACCGCCATCTTGTTTGCGGGGGCTGACACGAGGCAGGAAGGCTTCTCCAGCGTGATGACCCAGTTGTTTTCGAGCGGACTGCTGACCTTGGTCGTCCAGCCATCCTCAGGGTAGGTCTGTCCTTCTATGGCAGCGTCCGTGTAGTCATAAAAGGTTTCGCGGGTATCTGCGATCTGCAGATGGTAGTCGTTGGACAGGTCCGTCAGCACACTGAAGAATTTCTCGGGTCTCAGCCGGATGCAGAGGCAGTGGCGCGAGAAGGAGGTGACGAACTTGATGTACGGCGCCGGGACGCGCTGGATCAAGCACAGATAGCCGTCCTTGTCCAGATGCCAGACGGGGGCGGCAGTGTCTGCCAGAGAGTCGTACCAGCGCTCAGACTCCAGGTCGGTGAGAGGGCGGAGCTGGTGTCCGTGAAACAGGTCAGTCCTGTCCACATACAGCGTGATCTGGGCGATCTCCGGGTGCTGTATATAGATGTTTTCGAGCAGGACATCATAGTCGTAGTGCAGCATCTCGAATTTTTCGATGATGCCCAGATTCTCCACAGAGGAGACGTTGACAATCGTTTCGGACAGAGCAAGGTAGGTCACAAGATTCTCATAGAGCTGGATCTGGTAGTCCAGGGAGTTGTAGGCTGTGTCGATGGCGGAGGAGAGCGCATCCCGCTCCTTGTCCAGCAGAAAGCCGTGCGTCTGGCGGTAGCAGAAGATACCCAGCGTGATCAGAGGAATGACGCCGGCCAGAATGCAGGTCAGTATCAGTTTGTTTCTGTATTTCAAGTTCAGATAAATGTCGAGAGCACGGTTTGGCAAGCATTTCATAGGGATTCCTCCTGTCGGTATTTTTCCGGCGATCTGCCAAAGTACTCCCGGAAGCTCTGGCAGAAGTATGAGTAGTTGGCGTAGCCGACGCTGGTTCCGATGTCGATCACCTTGCGGCTGGTGGTGCGCAGCAGTTCGCTCGCCTGCTCCATGCGCACCTGACGGATATACTGTGAGAGACTTTTCCCGGTGCTTTTTTTGAAGAGCCTGCTCAGGTAATCCGGTGTCAGATAAACGAGTGAGGCGAGCATTTCCACGGAGAGGTCCCGGCTGTAATTCTGGTTGATATAGTTCTGCGTCGAGACGATCTCGCGCCGGATATCGAGCGCGGAGGCAGCACCGTAATTTTGCACGATCTTATCGGCGAGGGACTGGATCGTGCGGATGATTTCCAGAATATCCTGTTGGATGTACAGCTCCGTGATCAGGGTGTCGAGTGATTTTTCGGTGTTGTCCGGCAAAAGGGGTACAGCGTGGTGATCAGGTTGGAAAACACGAATTTCACAAAAATCTGGGACTGTTTTGCGGGCTGGCGGTATTTCTGAAAGAGCAGGTCCAGATTCTGTGTCAGTCCGGCGCTGTCCTTGTCGCAGAGGCAGCGCCTGATCATGGACAGGATGGCGTTATCGTCCAGCTCGTCCTGGGATCTTCTGGGGAGACCTGCCAGCTCGTAGGAGAGGACGTGGGTCTCAGGATTCCAGAAGCGCTGTTCCATCTGCTGTTCCGCGAATGTATAGGCGTCCTGCAGATTGGAATATCCGTGGACTGGATGGCTGATGGAGAGATAGCAGTCCGTCCGAAAGCTCTCCTTGATATAAGTGTGCAGATCACAGCCGAAACTGTGCGCACTCTCGGTCTCTCTGCGCAGAAACAGCACGGACTGTGTGGAGGAGAGGTTCAAGGTCTCCATATCCAGCTGCATCTCGCACCGGAGTTTCTCGTAAAATACGGCGTAGTTTTTTTCGAGAAAGTGCAAAGGGAAGTCCAGCAGTACCACCTGGCGAAACTCGTTGAGCAGGCGGATGATCTCCGGGGATACCCCGGCGGGAAGTGTGCCGTTGATACATCCGTGCAGTGCGTACTGTACCATGTAGGACTGCTGTGTGTCCTGCAAAAGTCTCAGATCCTGCTCCTCGTTGAGCAGGTGGATCACATCTGTGATGGTGGCCTCGAGTTCCTTTGGCACGACAGGCTTTAAGATGTAGCTTACCGCTCCGAGTGTCATGGCAGTGCGCGCGTACTCGAACTCCGCATAGCTGCTGAAAATGATCGTCTTGATGCCCGGGAGCAGCTCCGCAGCCCGCTTTGCGAGGTCAAGTCCGGAGGAGGCCGGCATGCGGATATCCGTGAACAGAATATCGGCCGGCCAGGTTTTTAACAGTTCCAGGGCTGTGGAAGCGCTCTCTGCCTCCCTTAATTCCAGTGGAAGATCTGCGGACTGGATCAGATAGCGGATGCATTCCCGCTCGGTGCTCTCGTCGTCCACAATAAGCATTTTGAACATATCTTGCTCCTTTATCTGTGAAAAAGTATTCAGGTTTTATAAAAACATATCACTATTTTGCATATTTTGGAACAACTTATATAA
>VSNO01000064.1 GCA_009774375.1 Lachnospiraceae bacterium | reverse complement strand
GCCATGGATTTTTTTTCAAAAGAGGAGGCAGATGTAATCGGTGAGATCTCCAATATTTCCATCGGTTCATCAGCTACAGCGATGAACCTGATGCTTGGACAACCCATCACCATTACAACGCCACATGTCACTCTTGCACACAAAAATGACATTTTAGAAGACTATGAAAATTCCTGTATTCTGGTACGCGTGCAGTACACAGAGGGATTGTTCGGCACGAATATGCTCGTCCTTAAGGATGATGATGCCAAGATCATCACTGACCTTATGATGGGAAATGGCGGAACCGGAGAATACTCTCAGGGTGATATCACTCCCCTGCATATCAGCGCTGTTTCAGAAGCCATGAATCAGATGACGGCAAGTTCTGCAACGGCGATGAGTAAGATGTTTCAGAAAAAGATCGATATCTCCCCGCCCTCTGTACAGCAGATCATTGTCGAAGATTATGAGTTTCCGGAGGATATCCGGGAGGATCTTTTTGTCAAAATTAATTTTAAACTGAGAATCGGAAAGCTGATTGATAGTACGATCATGCAATTGTACCCGTTTGATCTCGCGCATTCCATTTACAAATTATTTCAGAGGAGGAACTAACTAATGGCAAAAAATGTTTTAATTGTAGACGACGCAGCTTTCATGAGGATGATGATCAAGGATATCTTGACAAAAAACGGATACACTATCGCTGCCGAGGCAGAGAACGGAAGAGTCGCTGTAGAGAAATATAACGAAGTAAAACCAGATCTTGTGCTCATGGATATCACCATGCCGGAAATGGACGGTATCCAGGCACTGAAGGGGATCAAGACGATCGATCCGAACGCGACAGTGATCATGTGCTCCGCAATGGGACAGCAGGCGATGGTCATCGAGGCGATCCAGTCGGGCGCAAAAGACTTCATCGTGAAACCTTTTCAGGCGGAACGTGTGCTTGAGGCAGTCAAAAAGGTGATCGGATAACATTACATAGTATAATATATGAAACGATAAAAATGGTCTGGAGGAATCCAGACCATTTTTTTGCACACTGCACCCAAAGGAGATACACAGCAAAAATTGACGGGTCTGCACAATAAAAAGGAAACGATGAACAATTCTGCTTCGTCAAAAAATATGAAAAATAATAAAAAATTAAAAATCTATTCAGTAATACTTTACAATTGAGAATTTTTAAGCTATAATCCAGATATACAATATTACTAAACCAACCTGTTATATGAAAAGGAGGAAACAAACTATGAAAAAGTTAAACAAAAAGTTTCTGTGCACGCTGCTTTCTGTGAGCATGCTGGCGGTTCTCACAGCCTGCGGCGGCAAGGACGATACAGCCGCGACAAACGCTGACACGTCGACAGCAACGAACACTGACACAGCAGCTCCGGCTGAATCCGCAGCTCCGGCTGAGACGACAGCACCCGCTGACACAGAAACTTCGGCAGCCAGAGAGGGCAGCGTTGCCGTATTCTACTACACGTACGGCGATACATACATCTCAAGCGTTCGCGCTGCACTGGATTCCGCACTCGACGCAGCAGGCATCCAATATCAGGACTATGACAGCAACAACAGCCAGACGACACAGTCTGAGCAGGTGACGACAGCGATCGCACAGGGCGCGACAGTACTAGTAGTCAACCTGGTAGACACCGGATCCGACGATGCGGCGAAGAACATCATCACGCAGGCAAACGGCGTACCGGTCATCTTCTTTAACCGCTCTGTGAGCGAGGAGGCAGTGACAAGTTCTGACAAGTGTGTGTTTGTCGGCACAGACTATGAGATGGCTGGACATATGCAGGGCGAGATGATCGGAAACTACCTGTTGGAGAACTACGATACACTGGATCTGAACGGTGATGGCACGATCTCCTATGTCATGTTCAAGGGTCAGGAGGGCAACGCAGAGGCAGATGCCCGCACGAAGTACGGCCAGGAAGACGCAGACACGATCCTGACAGGCGCAGGCAAACCGGCACTCAGCTTCTATGACAGCGCAAACAGCAACAAGTACCTGGTAGACCAGGCAGGCGCATGGTCTTCCGCAGCAGCTACAGAGTACATGCAGACGATCATGTCCCAGTACAGCGAAGCCAACAATAACATGGTAGAGCTTGTCATCGCAAACAACGACGAGATGGCGATCGGTGCTGTCACAGCACTGCAGAACGCCGGCTACAACAAGGATGGCTCTACAGTGATCCCTGTATTTGGTGTGGATGCTACGGATGCGGCAAAGGACGCGATCGCAGCAGGTTCCATGATCGGAACGATCAAGCAGGATGCAGACGGTATGGCAAATACCATCGCAGATATCACTGCAAACTTTATGGATGGCAAGGAAGCTTTTGACGGCGTTGATTCCGCAAACGTAGTCGGAACATGGCGTGTTAACATTCCTTATGCTACATACACAGGCAACTGATCAAAATAAGTCATCGATGATGCAGCCGCGCCTCGGTGCGGCTGTATTTTTATGCACAGACCCATACAAAGGAAATATGCCGCTAAGGCGGCGCACGAGTAGGGGAGAGAGGCATTCCCCTACTCGATTACTTTTATTTCAAATCAATATCAGGAGGTGAGAATGCATATGCAGGAAACAAATGCTTCCGCAAAAGGCGGGGATCAGAATGTCCTTCTGAAAATGGAGGGGATCTGCAAGGAATTTCCCGGCGTCAAGGCGCTTGACAACGTCTCCCTGACCGTGAAAGCAGGTACGGTGCACGCGCTGATGGGAGAGAACGGCGCCGGCAAATCCACTCTGATGAAGTGTCTGTTCGGCGTCTACTCAAAGGACAGCGGAGACATCATTCTGGAGGGAAGAAAAGTGGATTTCAAGAACTCCAAGGAAGCGCTGGAAAACGGTGTGGCGATGGTGCATCAGGAGCTAAACCAGGCACTCAAACGCAACGTCATGGACAATATGTGGCTGGGACGTTTTCCGCGGATCTCGGGCTGGTGTCCGCTCACCAGCGAGAAAAAAATGTACGAGGAGACCAAAAAACTGTTTGAGGATCTGGAGATCAGCGTGGATCCCAAACGGATCATGAGCACCATGCCGGTGTCACAGCGGCAGATGGTGGAGATCGCCAAGGCGGTTTCCTACCAGTCCAGGATCATTGTGTTTGACGAGCCGACTTCTTCCCTTACAGAGGAGGAAGTGGAACATCTGTTCAGGATCATCAACATGCTGCGCGACCGTGGATGCGGCATCATCTATATCTCTCACAAGATGGAAGAGATTCTGCGCATCTCCGACGAGGTGACGATCATGCGCGATGGACAGTGGATCGCGACGCGGCCGGCAAAATCGCTCACCATGAACGAGATCATCAAGCTGATGGTCGGACGTGAGCTGACAAACCGCTATCCGGAGAAAGATAACGTAGTGGGTGATCCGCTCCTGGAGGTCAGATCCCTCACAGCGATGTACTCCAAACTCAAAGATGTCTCGTTTGTCGCAAAGAAGGGTGAGGTTCTGGGTGTCGCAGGTCTGGACAGTTCCGGCCGGACAGAACTGCTGGAAAATATCTTTGGCATCGCAACGCGCAAGAGCGGTGAGATCTATCTCCACGGTAAAAAAGTATTGAACCGCAACGCGCGGGAATCCATCGCCAACAAATTTGCATTGCTGACAGAGGAGCGCCGCGCGACTGGAATATTTGCCATCCGCGATATCCAGGCAAACACGACGATCTCAAGTCTGCGCAAATACCACTATAAAGGTTTTCCGCTCCTGGATGACAAAAAGCTTTCCGAGGTCACCGAGTGGGGGATCAATGCCATGCACACAAAGACGCCGACCCAGAAGACACAGATCCGCTCACTGTCAGGCGGCAACCAGCAGAAAGTCATCCTGGCGCGCTGGCTGTTGACAGATCCTGAGGTGCTGCTGCTCGACGAGCCGACACGCGGTATCGACGTGGGAGCCAAATACGAGATCTACCAGCTCATCCTGAATCTGGCAAAAGAAGGCAAGACCGTCATCATGGTATCCTCCGAGATGCCGGAGCTGCTGGGCGTGTGCGACCGGATACTCGTCATGTCGGGCGGACAGCTTGCCGGAGAGGTAGACGCAAAGACGACAACGCAGGAGGAGATCATGACTCTGGCTGCAAAGTACGCGTGATAAGATCACTAATTTTCTCTATGGACAGGAGGTATGAACCGTGGCTGAAAAAGATAAATTAAAAAAAGTCGGGGATATTCTGCTCAATAATGCCATGTACATCATTATTGCGATCGCAGTCGTATACATTGCGATCATGCGCCCCACTTTCATAAAACTTCCATCAATCATAAACATATTGTCGCTGACGGCGGCAAAACTGCCGATCGCACTGGGAATCGGCGGCTGTATCGTACTGACAGGAACAGATATTTCCGCGGGCCGCGTTGTCGGTCTGACAGCATGTATCTCCGCATCCCTTCTTACTACCGTTTTCAAAGTATTTCCGAATATGACAAACGCAGTTCCGCTTCCGCTCGTACTGCTGCTGGTCATCGGCGTAGGAGCGCTTGTAGGCTTCGTAAACGGCTTCAGTGTGGCGAAATTTAAGCTGCATCCATTTATTGTGACACTGTCTACGCAGCTCATCGTGTACGGTATCATCCTGATGTATCTGATGCGCGGCGTCAACAACGGACAGACGCTGAGCGGACTTGACGACAGCTATCGCTCGTTCGTCACCGGGACACTGTTCACCATCGGCGGAGTGGCCGTTCCGAAGTATGTGCTCTACTCTCTGATATTGACGATCATCATGTGGGTGATCTGGAACAAGACGACTTTTGGCAAAAATATGTTTGCTGTCGGCTCGAACGAGGAAGCCGCGAACGTATCAGGCGTCAATGTCATGCGCACCATCATCATGGTATTCATGCTCGCGGGCATGATGTACGGCATCACCGGATTCCTGGACGGCGCGCGCATCGCTTCGGCAAATGCAAACACAGGTCTCAACTACGAGTGTGACGCGATCGCGGCATGCGTGATCGGCGGCGTTTCCTTTGTCGGAGGTATCGGACGCATCAGCGGTATCGTGGTAGGCGTACTGCTCCTGCAGATCATCTTCACCGGCCTGAACTTCCTCGCAGTGGACGCCAACATGCTCTATATCATCAAGGGCCTGATCATCCTGATCGCCTGCGCGATCGACATGCGCAAGTATCTGGTCCGCAAGTAAGCTATGGAAGAGCAGAACAAAAATCAAACAGCCCCCCAGCGTCAGCTGCGGGGGCTGTATTCCAAAGTCAATATATCCGTCAGATCCCTGAATATCATCATAATCGTGCTGGCGGCAGCGCTCATAGTCTGTATGGCAGTCGGCGTATCCAACGGAGGCTTCACCGTCAGTTTTGATCCCCTGGGCGGAACGACGGTGGAGAGTCAGAGATACATGTATGGAGAACGGATCGAAGCACCTACACCGCCCACGCGCGAGGGCTATGTATTTGACGGATGGTATCTGGATGAAAATACCACAAGACCGTGGAATCTGGAAAAAGATATTGTCACGGAGTCCATGACACTGTATGCCGGGTGGAAGCTTCAATAGGCAATATCGGAACTTTATATCGCAGGCATATCGCAAAATCGGGCAGGGAAGACTTTCCCTGCCCGATTCCGCTATTCTTCCTGACTTGAATCCATCAGCTTCATAAGGACTTCATCCAGAACCTTTTCATCGGCATCATCCCCGAGACTGTTCTTGTCATCCTCGATCTCCTTCTGCGTCTCCTGCGCTTTCTTATCATCTGCTATGGCACGCATGATGCGGTTGGCATCCTCCGGGGAAAACATTGACATCGCGCCAGCCAGCATACCGATCGAATCCCTGTTCACCATCAGGCTGCCGCCGCCCTCGAGAGGGATCGTCAGCACATTGCCTCTGTTGGACATGTCACCAAGACAGATCGCATTCTTCTCACTGTCACAGGTAAACACTACGCCATTGTAGGTGATCGTATCGCCATCCGCATAAGCCGCATACGGAAAAGACGGTTTGTAAGTACCGTTGATCTTCTCCATATATAAATTGCGCTTTGTACTGCTGGCTTCCAGCACGCTCATAAAATGCGTATTGCCTGTCGTCTTCTCCTCCAGAGCCTCCTTTTCCAGGGCTTCCTTTCGCTGCTCCTGCTCCTTTTGGACTGCCTCGATATTTTTGTCGATCTTGGCGATCAGTTTGTCCCACTCCTTCACCGTAAAACTCTCGGCTCCAATGGAAAAAGTCGGCTCCGTCTCCCCATTTTCGAGTTTCTTTGCGATCTCCTTCTTCTTCTCACCGATGCAGTTCATCAATTCCTGCCGTGACATTCCTGTGATCTGGTTGATATCCATATACATTCCCCCTGATAATCATACTGCTTGTTTCACACTATACACTATATATCGGACAATTATCTGATAATTCAATATATATGGAACGAAAGGCATAAAAAGAGAAGTCAACAGTTTTCAGATACGTGTCAAATGCCTCGATCTGCACAGAAAACCCGGATTTTCCTGAAGTTATCCACATTTTTTGTATGCCTTACCCACAGAACCTCGGTCTGTGCCGTCAGCTCTGTCTCAAACTCACAGAGCACTCCGCCATCAGTTTCCTCGATGCGGACCTGCTCATAAATCCTCTCATCATAGTTCCACACAGAGGGGATCTGATCCGCTCTCAAAAAAAACCGACAGCGCTTTTTCCGCACTGTCAGTCCTTTTTTCCTGCTTTCATATTTTCTTTTTTCATTCTACTTCTTCAGCATCATGTACATTTTGACGGCTGCCGCCTGATCCCCGCACTGCCCCAGAATACCGCAGATGATCTCTGCCTGGTTCTCCCTGTATGCTTTGGCGATCTCCTGAAAGAAGCCATGTTCCCTGCGGTTTTCTGCATGATTTTTTAATTTTAATGCGATTGCACTCATTGTCTTAATCTCCTTTTTCTATCAAATGATCTAATTTCTCTGTTTTCCTGTTACAAGTATAGTTTACTGTATCCGAAACCAGAAAAACAGGTCAGAAATTAACTTATTTTAAGGCGATATTGACTTTCTGCTTCTTTGAAAGTAGATGCAAGTATATCATACAGGATGATACCCGCTGCAAAAGCACATAATATACTGTAGGATAAAAAAGTTTATCAGGTTGCAAAAATCTTCCCTGAGATCGCCTGCTCATATTGATTTGCCAGAGCGTGTTTGAAATATGCTCTAATATGAGACAGAAAAATATATCCAGTTGCAGAAATCTGTGATAAAATGTGTTAACTGTATAAATAATTAAAAGGAGCCTATTATGAAAGAACCTGTTCATGAAACCATCCAGTATCTGAATCCCCTGGGAATCAGCATGCAGTATATCACAACCCCGGGCGGCTATCACCCGCTGCACTGGCATGAAGAGCTGGAAATCCTTTATCCGCTGAACGGCACTGTCACCATATGGGCGGACAAAAAGACATACCTGTTGAAGGAAAGACATTTCTCCGTGATCGAATCCGCCCAGGTACACAGTACCTGCTCCCTTGCCGATGCATCCATGTTCCTCTGCATTCATCTGTCAAAAATACAGTTCAAGCGCTATCTGCCGGAGATCGAACTGCGCAGTATCAACTGCATTCCCGATGAAGTGATGGATGACCGCTTTCCGGAATATAGAAACATCTGTGAATTGTTTGAGGCCATGACACGGCTGTATATAAAAGAACTCAGCTTCCATTCACTGGAAGCTGAGGGCATCCTTTTACAGACCATCGCACAGCTGCTGCGCAGTTTCTCAGCGGAAATTCCTTTTGCAGGTACGGCTGACACTCAATCCAGGGAACGGATCCGTGAAGTGATCTCCTATGTAGAGACAAACTTCCGCGATCCGATCTCCCTTCTGGATATTTCCGGACACTTAGGACTGACCAAAGAATATTTCTGCCGCTTTTTCAAAAAAAATATGGGCATCTCTTTCTTAAGATACTTAAATGATGTCCGCCTTTCCCATATATATCAGGATCTCCAGAACACGGACGCACCCATCGCAGAGATCATGGAACGAAACGGATTCACAAATCAGAAGCTTTTTAACCAGTCATTCAAAAAGCAGTATGGCCAGACACCGTCGGCAGTACGGCATCCGCGTGATCTGTTTTGATCAATCCACCGCGATCCGGAACACGACCGGATACTCCGACCAGACATGCTCTGTCTGGATATGTAGCCCCTTGTCGTCACGGCTATATACCGGTTTCTCGTCAAATCCCAGCACATCGATGTCCCTGATGATCCCGTGGAACAACGGCAGATGGCTTGCATCGGCCTCCCGCAGGCTCTCGATCGTAATACTGCCATCTTCGGGATATCTCAGTACAGAGGCATACAGGAATCCATTGTTCACAGTAAAACGAATGTCCTTCGAAGTATACTCCTTGCGAGTGCCATCCGCAAACTGCCCCTCCTGGATCTTTGTGGGCCCTTCCGCGGCATACCGCCACACCTTTGAGCCATAGACCGCCTCCCCGTTCGTTCTGAGCCATCGGCCAATCTCGAGTAGGATACTCCTGTCCTCGTCCGGTATCGTTCCATCAGCCTTCGGTCCGATATTTAACAGCAGCCTGCCATTCTTGCTCACGATGTCGACAAGATCGCAGAGGATCTCGCCCGGCGTCTTGTAATCGTTATTTTCAGTATAGCACCACGAATTTCTGGCAACTGCCGTGTCTGTCTGCCAGACAAAAGGTTTCGCTTCCGCAAACTGACCGCGCTCGATATCAACCACAGCCGTCCCAAACAGAAACGCGTCATGCTTGTAATTGATCACGCCCCCGCCCCACTTCTCGGCACGGTCATAGTAATACGCCGCAAATTTCCGAAGATACGGTTTGACCGCGCTGTGCTCGATCCACCAGTCAAAATAGACGATCCTGGGCTGGAAGAGGTCCACGATCTCACAGCAGCGCACGAGCCAGTCTTCCAGATACTCCTGTGACGGTTCAGGCTGTGAATACAGATCATGGTGATCCGCTGGCTCCGGCATCGCCGGAAAATAAAAATCACCGTATTTTTCATTCTCTGTGATATCGCTCTCAAACTCCCTGCCATGCCCCATAAAAAACCAGTGCTCGACCCTGTGCGAGGACGCACCGTTCAGGATGCCCCGCTTCTTTGCCGCGTCGGAAAGCTCGCCGACAATATCCCTTCTCGGTCCCATTTCATAGGCATTCCACTTCGAGATCCCGCTCCTGTACATCTGAAAACCGTCATGATGCTCCGCGACAGGGACGATATACTGCGCACCCGCACGCTGGAACAGGTCAAGCCACTCATCGGCGCTGAATTTTTCAGCCCTGAACATCGGAATAAAATCTTTATACCCAAAATCCCTGTGGGCGCCGTAAGTCCTGATATGGTGCTCGTACTCCTCTGAACCCTGTATGTACATATTGCGCGAATACCACTCGCTGCCAAACGCCGGAACACTGTACACACCCCAGTGTATGAAAATACCGAATTTGCAGTCCGCATACCAGTCAGGAACCCTGTACCCGGCAAGCGACTCCCATGTATCCTTATATTTCCCGTTTTCTATCACTTCATCAATCTTTTTCAGGTATTCTTTTATCATCGATCGTTCCTCCGTATATCTTTGCATGCCTTCCTGATACCAGTATACACGACACAGGCACTTCAGGCAATCAAAATACTCACATTTGTCAGAGCGCATATATATTGTTTCTTTCAGTCTTTCCTGCTATACTAAAATGAATGAATCTTTGCGCCGTCTGCGAAGTTGATTCTGAACAGTTTCTTACAAAAATATTGAAAAAGGAGAACATCACCATGAAAAAACTATTTCATATCGCAGTCACATTGTGTTCTGCTGTCATTGCAGTATTTTTCCTCCTGTATGCAGGCCCGCAGCTGATGACCATGCAGACTGGGCCGGAGCCCCTGAAACCAGAGCAGAGTTTCGCGGATGCGGCCGGCACATACATATCTTATGAGGCGGCATACCCGGTCGCATTCTGGGCAGAAGAATATTATTCCGGAGATCCGGACAGGATCAAAACCAGCGGATACGTGATATACGACGTGAATCGGGATGCTTTTGTCTGTATCCTGATCCCGAAAGAAAAGGACCAGGACTTTGACAGACTCCTTCGGGGCATGGCGCTGGCGGCAGAGATGCGGGCAGACAGGGACATGTCCCCTATCCTCGTAAACGGCTCTTTAACCCTGGCATCCCAGGAGCAGGCCGGCAATGTGATGGATGCGCTGGAAGAAAGTAAGATATTAGAACAGTATATTGAATTTATGGATTCGGATACCTATATGAAATCCTATTTTGGAGAGGATGAATACGGAAAAGTACTGAGAAATATGTGTCAGAAATTGCTGGATGGTGAACACCAGTCCGAGTGGTATGTGCTGGAACAGGGAAACATCGGCAGTCTGGGGACAGGTGAGATCTGGATCTGCATCCTGACAGCGCTTTTAAATGTACTCATCTTCCTCTTTAGCCTGTTCGGACTGCTCAAAGGCAACCAGACAGAGACATCCCAGACGCCCGCGGCATCCGGAAGCGCCATGGAGCGTTTTCTCGCGGAACAGCGCTTTTACGCAAAAGACTGGTGCACGTTCAATCTAAACAGAGGATACCGTCTCGCATCGATGAGCGTGGTGGTCACCCTGGCTATTTTCGTCGCGATCGGGATCTTTGTGAAAGCAGCGGACAGACTGGTGCCATTTTATATCCCTGCGGGACTGCTCTTCGGAGAACTTGTGGCGTTATTATTCTGGTTTTCACAGTCAAACCGGTCCAAACCGGAAAAGATCCTGAAAAAGATCGAAAAGTACCTGGCAAAGGAACTCCCCGACGCTTCAATGAGAAACGCATTTATTGAGGAATTTGTCAATACAGAACAGAGCTGGTCCTTCTGCGAGAAGACAAAGGAAGGCATGCTGTGGGGTAAAACAGGGGAGCGGTTCTGGAGCATCTTTCTGTGGAACGGGCGCGTGACGATAGTGGACGTGTCACAGCTGAAGGAGGTTCAGACAGAAACAATATCCGGAACGGTAAATAGCGGGGCAGTCAGGGTACATTATGTGTCATACGCGGCGAATTTTTATTACCAGGAAGATATGCCCAAACGCAAACCCGACAAGACAGTTTCTTTCAACGTGGAAGACAGATTAGGGTTCTTCATGTCACTCGTGCACAGACGTGTGGGGGACAGTATAACGATCACGTGCAAATAATATGGACAGCTCCTTATCTCATCCGTTCACCGCATTGCCGCCATTGACCGCGATGCGGTGAACTGTCTCTACAACAGCGGTGACAGCACCTTCAGCGCCGCCTGCATAATCTTATTCCCGACCGGACGCTTTGACCACGTGACCAGATCCATCTCCTCGCACTGCTCCAGTGTCTTTAGAAAATCGGCTTTCATATCTTTGATCGCATCCATCTCACTCAGGAACACGCCGCACTCGTAATGCAGATAGAAGCTGCGGTAATCCGTATTGATCGTACCGCAGATCGCACACTCATCGTCCGCGATCACATTCTTGGAATGGATAAAACCGGGCTGGTATTCATAGATATGCACGCCCGCTTCCATGAGTTTGCCGTAATTTGAGACGTTCACCATGTAGACATACCACTTGTCATAGATCTTCGGAACGATGATACATACGTCCACGCCGCTGAGCGCCGCGCTGGTCAGATCCTCGCGCATGCTCTGGTCCAGAACGAGATACGGTGTCGTGATGTAGATATAATCCCTCGCCTTGTTGATCATCCTGGTATAGGCGCCCTCTGTGGGATTATGCGGATTCCTGTGGGGTCCACCCATGAACGGCTGGACATACCCCTCCTCCAGCAAATGGATGTCAGGTCTGTAATCCACGTCATTGATCTCGGCGCTCTTGTTCGCAACACGCCACATATCAAGGAAAAAGCATGTAAAACTGTACACGCCGTCCCCGCACAGACGGATCCCCGAATCCTTCCAGTGCCCAAACCGCTCGATATAATTCGCATACTCGTCCGCCAGATTGAACCCTCCGGTATAGGCGATATTGCCGTCAATGACCGTGATCTTCTTGTGATTCCTGTAATTGAAGGACATCTTTGTCACACCGCGGTGGATCGGATTGAAGATGCTCATCTCAATGCCGCGGTTCCTGATATCTTTGCGGAATGCATGCGTATTGATGCGCAGTGTCCCGAAATCATCAAACAGCAGCCTGACCTCGACGCCCTCCTGAACCTTCCGCGTGAGCACCTCCAGAATGTCGCTCCAGACCTTCCCGTCTGACACGATGAAATATTCCATGAATATAAACTTTCTGGCATTCCTCAGATCATCAAGCATCGCTGCGAAAACATCCTCGCCAACGCGGAAATAAGTCGCTTTCGTATTGTTGTAGATCGGAAATCCTTCTTTTCGCAGATAACGGCTGATCTGTACTTTATTCGGATGCTGCCGCTCCAGGTCCTGCACGATACTGTCATCCTGCTTCAGGCTCTGCATCATGTGGCTGTCATTGTCCCTCAGACTTCTGAAATATCTGGAATTCACCCGCTTGCGTCCCCACATAAAATACAGGAAAAGCCCCGATACCGGAAGCACGAGTATGATGACGATCCAGCTCATCTTGTAGGATTCCGCATCGTTTACCAGCGCGAACACCGTGATCACACTCACGATCTCCAGCATGAAATACGCGATGACCGAATACCGCAGCAGATACATTCCCAGAAAGATCATCAGGGCGATCTGCAGGAAGAACGAGATTCCCACCGTGACACCCCGTATGATGCCATAATATTTACTTCGCACAATTCCCATAACCGTCATATCCTTTCCGCACTTATCTGGAACTGTTCAGAAATTACTTGTGACAGGTAATTGTCATGAGTAATTTATTGGATCAGAACGCACGCAAGATTGCTCCAGATGCAGATAATGCGTAAACAGTAACTATATTGTATCACGATTCCATTTATTTTCAAGAAAATGTATCTAAAATCTAAATTATCTGATAAACTGTAATTATCCTATGATCATAAAAAAGAGGAGCGCCCCATGCAAAATACAATCGACCAGAAACTTTTCTCCGAGGCGTGTTACAAGATGATCGGTGCGCTTCAGGGGCAGAACGGCATCGGCACACTCCGCGAAAAGACGATACACAGCGTACTAAAATATTATTATGCCCCGGATCCTGCTTATCATGAGATCAGGATCGGCTCTTATGTGGCAGATATCTGCGTGGACGGGGAGATCTATGAAGTCCAGACGCGCAATTTCAATACGATGCGCAGCAAACTTGAATTTTTCCTGCAGGAACACGATGTCACCATCATCTATCCTGTCGCGCACACCAAATGGCTGTCGTGGCTCGACATGGAGACCGGGGAACTCTCGCCAAAGCGCAGATCACCAAAAACCGGCACCATTTATCAGATCATCCCTGAACTGTACCGTATCAAAATGTTTATCGGAAACCCCAGGCTGCATTTCATCATCAGCCTGATCGACGTGGAGGAAACCCGGTATCTCAACGGCTGGGGACGCAACAAAAAAAGGGGATCCTCGCGCATGGACGGAATCCCTGTCGGCATCTTCGATGAAGTCCGCATCGACACCTTTTCCGATTATATGATATTCCTTCCTGACACGCTTCCCGGCCGTTTTACATCGAAGGATCTCGCCAAAGCAGTAAAAATATCGCAGGGCAGTGCCGGGACTCTGCTGAACGTACTGCTCGAGACCAGGATCATCGACCGCGTCGGAAAGAGCGGAAACAGCTATCTGTATCAAAAAATATATACCAGATAATACAAAAACTACAATCTGTTTTTCATTCAGGAACAATTCCTTATCCTGAAGCGCCCTGAAAAACAGATTGTAGTTTTCTTATCCGTACTGGTCTATTCGCTGTCCTCTGTCAGATCCTCCTGAGCTGTATCCTCTGATGGATCCCCGTCAGCTTCCCCGTCAGCCATCGCACGCTCGATCAGCTCGTCCATGACTGCATCGACAGATTCCGTCGTTTCCAGCTCCTCCGGCGAATCGTCCACAACCTTGTCGAGCGCCTCCTCGACATCCTCAAACTCCTGCGTGCCGTCAGAGAGCTTCTCGCGCACCTTCGCGATCCTGGCAACCCTGACATTGTCATTGTCGAGATTGATCAGCTTGACGCCTGAAGTGTTCCTGCTGTAAGTGGAGATCTCCCCCACAGGGATCTGTATGATGACGCCCTCTGTCGTGATCATCATGATCTCATGGTCCTCATTGACCGCCTTGATACCGACCACATTTCCCGTCTTCTCTGTGATACGATAACACTTCACGCCCTTGCCGCCGCGCTTCTGCACCGTAAATTCGTCCAGCAGGGTCCGCTTGCCCATACCCATCTCAGATACGATCAGCAGCGCGCTGCCCTGCGTGTCGAGCTGCATACCGATGATCTCATCGCCGTCGTCGAGATTCATGCCGATCACGCCCATCGCGTTGCGTCCCATCGCGCGCACATCCGTCTCCTTGAAACGGATACACATGCCATACTTTGTGATCAGGAAGATCTCAGAATTCTCATCTGTCGCCTTGACTTCGATCAACTCGTCGTCATCGCGGAGGGATATCGCGGCAAGGCCATTTTTCCGCACATTGGAAAATTCCATGATCGGCGTCTTTTTCGCGACGCCCTTCTTCGTGATCATGAACAGATGCTTGCCCTCCTCGAATTCCCTGATCGGGATCATCGCGGAGATCTTCTCGCCGGGATTCAATTGTAACAGGTTGACGATCGCCGTTCCGCGCGCTGCCCTTCCCGCCTCGGGTATCTCGTAAGCCTTCAGACGGTATACGCGTCCGAAATTCGTGAAAAACATCAGATAATGGTGCGTCGACGTCATCAGCAGATCCTCGATATAGTCGTCCTCGATCGTCGACATCCCCTTGATGCCGCGTCCTCCCCTGCGCTGCGTCTTGAAGTTGTCAACCGTCATGCGCTTGATGTATCCCAGACTTGTCATGGCGATCACCGTATTCCCGCGCGGGATCAAATCCTCCAAATTGATCTCGGACTCGTCATATCCAAACTTTGTGCGCCTGTCATCGCCGTATTTGTCAGATATCAACATGATCTCTGTCCTGATCACGCCAAGCAGCAGCTTTCTGTCAGCCAGGATCGCCTTGTACTCCTCGATCTTCTTCAGAAGATCTGCATGCTCCTGCTCTAACTTTTCCCGTTCCAGACCTGTCAGTGCACGCAGACGCATATCCACGATCGCCTGTGCCTGCACATCTGTGAGGGCAAACCGCGTGATCAGCCCCTCCTTCGCAGCCTGCGCATTGGCGCTGCTTCTGATGATGCGGATGACCTCATCGATATTGTCGAGCGCGATCAGCAAGCCCTGCAAGATGTGGTCCCGCTCCTCAGCCTTGTTCAGATCGTACTGCGTCCTCCTGGTGACGACCTCCTCCTGATGCCTGATATAGTGCGTCAGCACATCCTTGAGATTCATGACCTTTGGCTGATTGTTCACGAGCGCCAGCATGATGACACCGAAGCTGTCCTGCAGCTGCGTGTGCTTGTAGAGCTGGTTCATGATCACGTTCACGTTGACATCCTTGCGGAGTTCGATGCAGATCCGCATACCCTCCCTGTTTGACTCATCGCGCAGATCCGTGATGCCGTCTATTTTCTTATCCTTCACAAGCTCCGCGATCTTTTCGATCAGGCGCGCCTTGTTGACCATATAGGGAATCTCTGTCACGATGATTCGGCTCTTTCCGTTTGCCATCGTCTCGATATCTGTCACACTCCGCACCCTGATCTTGCCGCGCCCTGTGCGGTATGCCTCCTCCACGCCGCGTGTTCCGAGTATGATACCGCCTGTCGGAAAATCCGGTCCCTTGACGATCGGAAGCAGCTCATCGATATCCGTGTCCCTGTCCTCTATGATCCGGTTGTCGATCATCTTGACGACAGCCGCGATGACTTCCCGCAGATTATGGGGCGGGATATTGGTCGCCATACCCACAGCGATCCCCTGTGTACCGTTCACGAGCAGATTCGGATAACGGCTTGGAAGCACGACAGGCTCCTTCTCTGTCTCATCGAAGTTCGGCGCGAAATCAACGGTATTTTTGTTGATATCGGCAAGCAGCTCCATGGAGATCCTACTCAGCCTCGCCTCCGTATATCGCATCGCCGCCGCACCGTCGCCGTCGACAGAACCGAAGTTTCCATGTCCGTCGACAAGCGGATATCTGGTCGACCACTCCTGCGCCATATTGACCAGGGCGCCGTAGATCGAGCTGTCACCGTGAGGATGGTATTTACCCATCGTATCACCGACAATACGCGCACTCTTTCTATGCGGCTTGTCAGGACCGTTGTTCAGCTCGATCATAGAGTAGAGCACGCGCCGCTGCACCGGCTTGAGACCGTCCCGCACATCGGGAAGCGCGCGGGAAGCGATCACACTCATGGCATACTCTATATACGATTTCTCCATGGTCTTCTGCAGATCCACATCCTCTATTTTGTCAAAAATTGTATCATCCATTAAATCGGTTTACTCCTTCCTCAGACTCAGATATCAAGATTTTTCGCATATTTCGCATTCGTCTCGATAAATTCGCGTCTTGGCTCCACTTTGTCCCCCATCAGCGTCGTGAATGTCAGATCGATCTCTGATTCCGCCTCCTCGTCCATGGATACTTTCAGAAGAATACGCTTCTCCGGATCCATCGTCGTGTCCCAGAGCTGCTCTGCGTCCATCTCGCCAAGTCCCTTATAGCGCTGTATCTTGTTATTCTGATCGCGTCCCACCTCGTCAAGGATCGCTGCCAGCTCCTCGTCAGAGTACGCGTACCATGTCTTTTTGTTCTTCTCCAGCTTATACAGAGGCGGTTTTGCCAGATACACATGTCCCTGCTTGATCAGCTCCGGCATAAACCGGTACAGGAAAGTCAGCATCAATGTCGCGATGTGCGCGCCGTCCACGTCGGCATCTGTCATGATGATGATCTTGCCGTAGCGCAGCTTCGTGATATCGAAATCCTCGTGGATCCCCGTGCCAAACGCAGTGATCATCGCCTTGATCTCCGCATTGCCGTAGATCTTGTCAAGCCTTGCCTTCTCCACATTCAGGATCTTGCCGCGCAGCGGAAGGATCGCCTGTGTCGCGCGGCTCCTCGCCGTCTTGGCGCTGCCGCCGGCGGAATCCCCCTCCACGATAAAGATCTCACAGTTCTCCGGATTCTTGTCAGAGCAGTCCGCAAGCTTGCCCGGAAGCGTCATCCCGTCGAGAGCAGTCTTTCTCCTCGTCAGATCGCGCGCTTTTCTCGCCGCCTCCCTGGCGCGCTGCGCCAGGATCGACTTCTCACAGATCTGCTTAGCCACAGTCGGATTCTGCTCCAGATAATAAGTGAGCTGCTCACTGACGATACTGTCAACAGCCCCTCTCGCCTCACTGTTTCCAAGCTTCTGCTTTGTCTGCCCCTCAAACTGAGGATCCTCGATCTTGATCGACACGATCGCTGTCAGACCTTCCCTGATGTCGTCTCCGCTCAGATTTGCCTCGCTCTCTTTCAGAAGTTTTGCATTTCTCGCGTAGTCGTTAAAAGTCTTTGTGATCGCATTGCGAAAACCTGCAAGGTGCGTACCGCCTTCAGGCGTATTGATATTATTGACAAAACTATAGGCGCTCTCCGTGTAGGAATCGTTGTGCTGCATGGCGACCTCGACATAAACGTTGTCCTTCTTGCCCTCAAAATAGAGCACATCCTCATACAGCGGCGTCTTGCTCCTGTTCAGGTAAGTCACAAACTCCTTGATGCCGCCCTCGTAATGAAATATCTTCTCCACGATCCCGTCCTCCGGGCGCAGGTCGCGCAGGATGATCTTCAGGTCTTTTGTCAGAAACGCCATTTCCCGGAGACGCTGTTTCAACACGTCATAGTCAAATACTGTCTCCTCAAAAACAGTCTTATCCGGGAGAAATGTGATCTTTGTCCCGGTCTTGTCCGATTCACATTCGCCGGTTATCTTGAGCGGATAGCATACATGTCCCCGCTCATACCGCTGGTTATAGATCTTTCCCTCGGCATAGATATCAACCTCAAGCCACTCGGAGAGCGCGTTCACGACCGATGCACCCACACCGTGCAGCCCGCCTGATACCTTGTATCCCCCTCCGCCGAATTTTCCGCCGGCATGCAGGATCGTAAATACAACTTCAACTGCGGGAATTCCTGCCTTATGATTGATCCCCACGGGAATCCCCCGCCCATTGTCGATGACAGTGATAGAATTATCGGAATTGATCGTGACATCGATCGTGTCGCAGTATCCTCCGAGCGCCTCATCGACCGCATTGTCAACAATCTCATACACCAAATGGTGCAGTCCCCTTGAAGACGTGCTGCCTATATACATGCCCGGTCTCTTTCTGACTGCCTCAAGACCTTCCAATATCTGAATCTGGTCAGCTCCATACTCCTCAGTACTCATATATTTCCTCCCATTCTGATGTATAGCCTCCCGGAATCTCCCTTATGTGAGATCTGAAACTCCATAAGGATCCCATATCCCTATACATGATCTATAGTCCTATCTATATTTTTTACTACCGCATTTGAAACCTCAAACACCTTATTGATCTCAAACCGGTTATTTACAAATTCCTCCAATCCCGTACAGGTGATGATCGTCTGGATATCACCGATGCTGTTCAACAGATGATTCTGTCTGCTGCTGTCCAGCTCCGACAACACATCATCGAGCAGCAGAAGAGGAATATCCTTCGTCATTTTCTTGACAAGCTCGATCTCCGACAATTTCAGCGACAGCGCGGCTGTCCTCTGCTGTCCCTGTGAACCAAATTTCCGGATATCGACACCCCCCGCCACAAAAGAAAAATCATCCCTGTGAGGTCCTACGCTTGTCTGCTTGAATCGGATATCTTTTTCCTGGCAGTCGGAAAGCCTTTTCTCAAAACATTCCGATTTCACATCAGGTTCATATATGATCTTAAGCGCTTCCTTTCCCCCGGAAAGTCTCTGATGGATCCCATAAATGATCTCGTTTAACTGATCGATGAACGCATTTCTGCTCTCAATGATCCTGCTTCCATATGTGACAAGCTGTGAATCCCACACAAAAAGAGTATCCTTCAAACCCGGATTGGCATACAGCTCTTTTAAAAGCTTATTTCTCTGGTTTATGATCCGATTGTAATGATTCAGATCGTGCAGATAAACGCTGTCAAGCTGGCACAGCTCCAGATCGACAAAACGCCGTCTCTCCGCCGGACCGTTCTTGATGATCGACAGATCCTCCGGCGAGAAAAAGACAACATTCAACAATCCCAGCAGGTCAGCAGCCTTTTTGATCTTTTGTCCGTTGATCGCGATCCCTTTGGATCTGTTTTTTCTAAGATGCATGTCAACGCGGTTCTCAAGCCCGTCCTTCACCACATGAGTCCGGATATGTGCCTCGTCCGCAGAGAAATTGATGACATCCTTATCCTTACTTCCCTTGTGGGATTTTGTCGTGGCAGACAGGAATATTGCCTCCAGGATGTTCGTCTTTCCCTGGGCGTTATCGCCGTAGAGGATGTTCGTGCCACTGTCAAAATCAATGGAAAGTGTCTCATAATTCCTAAAATTTTCAAGTTCCAATGACTTAATGATCATTCTATAACGCTCATTTCCCTTATAAGATCTTTGACCGGATCACAAAAGAATCTCCCTCAAAGCTCACTTCATCGCCGTCAATAAGTTTTTTTCCGCGCTGTGTCTCCACGCGTCCGTTTACCCTTACCTGTCCATCCTGGATCGCGATCTTCGCATCAACACCGGATCCTGCGAGCCCGGCAAGTTTCAGCGCCTGCCCGAGCTTGATATGTTCATCCCTGATCGTTATCTCTTTCATATATTCATACGCTCCTTTTTCTGGTATGCCCTGTAGATACGAACGATAGTACTACATCCGTCAGTTCACAGAACTGAACGTCACAGGCAGGATCAGATACGTATAATTTTCCTCGTCGTCTTTGATAAAACACGGCGCCTTCGAGTTGAGCAGCTTGATTTCCACTTGCTCATCATCGATCACCTTCAGCGCGTCGATCAGAAATTTCGGATCAAACCCGATCATCAGATCCTTGCCGGTCTTGGCAATATCGATCTCCTCATTCAGGCTTCCGATCACGGAATTCATCTTCAGTTCCATCACGTCGTCGAGGATGTTCAGAATGATCGGTTTCTTGTCACCCTCCTTCACAAGCAGGGTAGAGCGGTCGATACAATTCTGAAATTCTTTCTTGTTGATCGTAACTTTTGTCTCATAATCGGCAGACAGGATATTGTCGATCTTGAGATAATCGCCCTCGATCAGCCTTGAGACGACAGTCGTACTCTCAAATTCAAATAAAATATGTTTGCTGGTAAAGAAAATATTGACATCCCTGTCTGTATCTCCCGGCAGGATCTTGCTGATCTCACTCAGGGTTTTTCCCGGGACGATCACCTTTTTAGCCGGATAAGCATTTTTCAGATGGATGCGGCGCAGGGAGATACGCAGTCCATCCGAGGATACCACCTTCAGGATATCTTCATTGATCTCGAACAGTTCGCCTGTGAGGATCTTATTTGTGATGTTGTCCGCGATGGAAAAGATCGTCTGCCGGATGACTTCCTTCAATGTAAACTGCGACACACAGATCGATTCTGACCGGTCGATCTGTGGCAGGTAGGAAAAATCTTCCCCCGATTTTCCCACGATATTGAATTTTGCTTTCTCACAGGTGATCGTAGCTTTATAAGAAGGGTCTGTAGCGATCGTCACATCGTTGTCCGGAAGTTTTCGTACCATTTCCAGAAAGATCTTGGCATCCAGCGCGATGATGCCCTTCTCTGCGATCTCGCCTTCTATGATCGTCTCAATTCCCAGTTCCATATCGTTTGCGGTAAGTTTGATCTCACCCTTAGTGGCGTCGATGAGGATACACTCCAGTATCGACATCGTGGTCTTACTCGGCACAGCCTTGGAAACGGTGTTCACACCATTTAAGAGATTCGACTTTGAACATATGATTTTCATGTGTATAACTCCCTTCGCTGTATTTGCAACATAGCCGGCACAACTGCGGCTGCAAAAAATATATATAATAATATATATATCCGTAGCAATCATAGTAATGGCCGTGGAAATGTGAATAATCCCTTTTCTTCTCTGAAATACGGGAAAATTGTCAGATATATCCTGTGGATAACCTTCATGATCTTTATGAAGTTATTCACAATCATTCACAATCCTTATAATGTATCTGAACCCTGGTCGGTCATGAGGGTGTCAGTTTTTTCTGAATGGTCTCGATCTTATTTCTCAGATCCTCGTCTGTCTGGATCTTTTCCTCAATCTTTTCCACACCGTGAATGACTGTAGTATGGTCCTTTTTACCCAGGTATGCCGCGATCATCTGAAATGTGGCTTCTGTCATCTGACGGCACAGGTACATGATGATCTGCCTGGGAACCACATATTCGGAATTGCGTTTTTTCGAAGTAATGTCTTCCTTTGAGATATTAAAATGTTCTGCCACGACATCGATTATGAGGGTCGGTGACACTTCGCGTCTCTGGTCCGGATAGATGACGTCCTTCAGAGCGTCCTCAGCCAGGGCAAGGTTCAGTTCCTGTTTGTTCAGGCGTGCGTTTGCCATGACCTTATTCAGAGCGCCCTCAAGTTCACGGATATTGGACTTTATGTTGGTGGCAATGTACTGGATGATCTCATCGTCGATCTCCTTGTCATACATCTCTGCATTCTTGCGCAGGATCGCCATACGTGTCTCATAGTCGGGCGGCTGGATATCTGCGATCAGTCCCCACTCAAAACGGGAACGGAAACGCTCCTCTAAGGTCTCCATCTCCTTTGGCGGTTTATCGGAGGAAATAATGATCTGTTTGCCGGCAGAATGGAGGACATTGAATGTATGGAAGAATTCTTCCTGGGTCGATTCCTTTCCTATTATAAATTGTACGTCATCGATGAGGAGGACGTCGACTGTCCTGTATTTGTCGCGCAGCTTTGTCATTGCGGCCGCATTACCGCTTCGGATGGACTCGATGACTTCGTTGGTAAACTGTTCTGAGGTTACATACAGTACTTTTTTGTCCTGGTTCTGTTCTAACACAAAATGACCGATGGAATGCATCAGGTGCGTTTTGCCTAATCCGGCGCCTCCGTATAAATACAGAGGATTGTATGCTTCACCTGGGGATTCCGCCACGGCGAGTGCGGCGGAGTGGGCAAATTTGTTGTTGCTTCCCACGACAAAGGTGTCAAATTTGTACTTGTTATTCAGATTTGCATTTTCATATTTGAGACTGTTCACGCTTTTTTTCGGTTTGTCCGGTTCGGATGAGGTATTGCTTTTTTCTGCGATGGCATCCTCCTCCGCGATGAAGACGACATCATACTCGTGGTTCATAAGCTCTGAGATCGTTGCCTTAAAGCAGAAGTAATAATTTTTCTGGATATATTTTAATAAGCGTGCCTGGGCTGAGGGGATCAGGATCGTCACGATATCGTCCTCTACCTTATAAAATTGCAGTGGTTCAACCCAGTTATTGAATGAAATGGCGGTCAGGTCATATTCATCCCTGATCATTTCTTTGATCTCATTCCATCTGTCTTTTATTTCGTTCATGCGGTACCTCTGATCTACAAAAGTTTTTACTGTTCGCGTCTCCAATGAAAATACTCATACACATTAATAGTAACCCAAATGAGGAAAAATTGCAAATAAATGTGAAAATTTTTTGAAGTTATTCACGTAATCCCCAAATATTTGTGGTTATTGTGGATAACTTTATCCAAAATATGTGGAAATATGATTTTTTACACCTTTACAAAACAGAAATCCACAATATTGTGGATAAGACTGTGAATAGTTATATACATCATCCACATTGATTTTTTCAGATACTGCATCTGATCCGAGGACAGTTTTCTACATCTTTTCAACGAGATATCCACAAGTTAACCACAAATTGTGGATATCTTTATGATCCTGTGGATTTCATATCTTTTTCTGTGGAAAGTGTGTGGTTATATTTTTATCGCGATAAATATGGTTACTATTCACAGCCGATTTTTTGGCACGTCAAAAAAAAGCGGGTGGACAG
>VSNO01000063.1 GCA_009774375.1 Lachnospiraceae bacterium | reverse complement strand
ATATATAATATATGTAAACCGTTCAGTAGAATGTTTATGGCAATGCGGAATAACAAAATTCCTGCAGAATCTTCCATAAGCGGGCTCGAGGCAAAAGCTAATCAGATGTGGGAAATATGACGATAATATAAGTGATCGCTCTACGCGACGGCATGTCGTGGAAGTGGAACAATGCTGCGGTGGACAGTGCGCTGGAAGCCATGCCGGAAGAGTTCGGGTTGAAAAAGTTATTGATAGCAAACAAGGCGGAGGTGAAGCAGATGTGCATCACGGAGTATAATGAGGCAGAGACCACAAAGCACAGCGGGGCATAAAATATGATCAATACAAAATACAAGGACCGGCTGTTTTCATTCATCTTTGGCAGGCCGGAGAGAAAAGAATGGACACTGAGCCTGTACAACGCGGTAAACGGCTCCTCCCACACAGATCCGGAGGACATAGAGATCATGACAATGGAGGATATCCTGTATATGGGGATGAAAAATGACATGTCATTCCTGATAACGGATACGGCAAACATGTACGAGCAGCAGTCCACGTACAATCCCAACATGCCGGTGAGGAAGCTGATGTATGCGGCGCGTCTTTATGACAGGTACATCCATATGAACAGGCTGAATATTTACAGTACAAAACAGATCCGCCTGCCGGTGCCAAAGCTTGTGACCTTTTATAACGGCATGGAGGAGAGGGAGGATGACATACTGGAATTAAAGGATGCGTTCCTGACAGAAGACGGGAAGCCTGCGGAAGCCGAGTCCGACATACAGGTGCGTGTGCGGATGATCAACATCAATTATGGAAAGAATAAGGAATTGATGGAGGCATGCAGGCCGCTTTCGGAGTATGCATGGTTCATAGCGGAGATACGCAGAAACAATCAGGGTATGGATATCGAGTCTGCGGTGGACAGTGCGCTGGAAGCCATGCCGGAGGAGTTCGGGTTGAAAAAGTTTCTGGTTGCAAACAAGGCGGAGGTGAAGCAGATGTGCATCACGGAGTATAATGAGGCAGAGACCATGGAGCAGTTTCGTGAGGAAGGCCGCGAGGAAGGCGAAATATTGCGCTTGATCAAAATGGTATATAAGAAGATGCTGAAAGGCAGGACAAACGAAGAGATTGCAGAGGAAGTGGAAGAAAGCATCGAACTGATCGGGCGTATCAAGGAAGCAGTCCTGGAATATAAGAAGAACTGCAGTGATGGTGAGTTTGACGATAAAAAGGTATTGGAATATTATAAAAATTCCATCTGTCAGTAAAGTCTGTCTGCCCAAAGCTTTGACGTAAAGGATGAGGGAGAAAATAACATGAATGAGCAGTGAAAGCGGCAGGTCTGGTGCAGACGCAGTGAACAGCCTATAAGGAGTAAGATACAGGGATACAATGTCACTTCTGGGATGACCAAAATGTGATTTTATATAAATCGTGACAGCAAAGAATACTGGCATTCAAAGGGAATATAAATAACGAAGTGGGGAGAAGCAAGATGGCAAAGAGTAGAAGGAAAAAGAACTATAAGTTAAGAAGGAGAGTCATGCGGACAGTCGCGGCGCTCACCATGATCATGGCTGTCGTTGTGGCGGCGATTCCGGTGGAGAATCTGGATATAGTGCGGGCAGATAATACAACTGCTGATTTGAATTATTCGGATGATATAAAAAATACATCTGGTGATTATGGTGATAAGTATGATTTGAATACATATGAGGGCAGCCCTTCAAGTACACCAGCTGATCAGTTAAATATACAGCGAATAGAGAATAATGTACTTTTAAATCTGTTTACTGCTGTTAAGAAGAATTCAGATAAAGCTGTGATTGTAAATGATGATAATATGTCCCGGACACTGGCTGAATTGAGGATTCGACAGTTGGATTATTATAATTATGTTGAGTTGAATGGCGACTTTATGACCGTTTTTAATGATACATTTAAGGATATCCGTTTTGCATTGGAGTTTAATGATACAGATTCTTATCAAGCTAATGGTGGAACGTCGACTCCTGCTGACGGAAGTCCAGCAATACAGTTTGATTCTTTTTCACTCTCGAAAATAAATGCTGATGCAAGTCAGGGAACTCTTGAGAAAGGCAGTCTTAGCAGTAACAGCGGAACTTTGACGGCAGCTAGTGGTTCGGGACTCTCGCTTCAGAATGCAAGGGACTATATTGGCTATGATTTAAGTAAGATAGACAGTTCAGATAAAGTACAGGACGTTTTTACTACTTGTGCACCTGATACATATGCCGCTAAGCAAACTGAAATTAGTGATTATAATAGTAAAATTGATGGTTATATTAAAACGCTTACTGAGATTCAGACAAAAATCAGTAATAACACAGCGACAGAAAATGACAAAAATAATTGGGATGACATAAAAAACAAGATGGACACGAATGGAAGTACAAAAGCGGAGTATGATAGCGCTAAAAAACTTGAGTTGTCCTTTGGTCAGTTTAGCGAGAGGGCAGAAAATGGACTCACGTTATTGACAGATTATATGATAAGAAATACGATATATAATAACAAGGCTTCTGGTGAAACGTTGGCGGGATGTGAGCTTGTCAATGTGGGGCTTCCCAGTGGCGGGAACGCGTATATTCCCAAATTGAAGGATGGGGAGTCTACCGCAGGTAACCAGAAAAATGATAATGATAGATATCTGGTTGGTGGAAGAGTAGAAATTGAAGGGATAAAGAGTAATGCTTTTGAAGGAAATACTATTGTCGAAAATCTGACTATTGATGATGAGATAAGCTATATTGGCAAGGAAGCGTTTAAACAAAGTGCGTTGAGGATTATATCGATCGGACAGGATTGTAAGATTATCGGGGACAGGGCTTTTCAGGAGAGCAATTATCTGGAAACAGTCAGTTTTACAGGGAACACGCCTCAGTTAAAGACGATAGGAAAGCAGGCATTTGAAAATGTGAAAAAACTTACGTCTTTTAGGATTCCAGAAAGTGTGACAACAGTAGGCGCAGGATGTTTTGCAAATTCAGTGCTTACTAACTTGGAATTTAAAGAAGGTGGGCAGGAGCCTATCACGGTATTGCCTTATGCATTTTATGGATGTCTGGAGTTGGGAAGTGTTTTATTTCCTGGAAATAAAGAGATTAGGATTAAGAAAGCAGCATTTGCAGTTGAGGCAAATCATGGTGGAGGGGAAGGGCTTAAGGATTTTATTTTCCCGGCAAAAAATAAAAATATAGATTATGATAATCCCACAAACCCACAAAATGATACATATGACTTTGTCCTTGCCAATAGGCGGTTTCTTGAAACTGTAACATTGCCGGGCAGTCTGAACAGTATGATTCCAAATGGTACTTTTGCAGGATGTTCGGGACTGAAAAATGTGATTTTCCCAGAGGATGCAAAAACTGCAGATTATGATCCGAAAGAATTATTTCAAGGTGTGATGAATGCAGACTTTTTTGTGACAGGACCGGCTGAGGGAGTTACAACAGGGTCGAAAGCGACGCCGCGAGAGACAACGTGGAAAGCACAGGCAGGTTACGATGGCGGCAAAGGTATTGTGCCGTACATGTTTAAGGATAGTGCTGGAACACATTATGAGATTGGAGAGCAGAAGGATGTTGATGGCGTCCCTCAATATATTGCCAGGATTGATGTTATAAGTGAAAGTCCGAAAGAAGCAGCATTGGTGAAGTATACCCCTAACAAAGATAAGCTGGGCGATAATATTTCAATTACGATACCTGATAGAGTGGGAGGTGACAATGGCTATAAAGTAGTTGCAATTGGTAAGGACTGCTTTGATGATGAATTAAAAGGAAAGATCAGCGAGCTGATAATCAAAGATGACTCAATTAGAAGAATTGAGGATGAGGCTTTCAGGAATGCAACGAATCTGCAGTGGGTGCAGATTGGAGATGCGGTAAGCTATATCGGAAAGAATGCATTTGCGGGTTGTTCTAGCCTTGAAAATGTAGTATTTAGCCAAAACCAGACAGCAGAATGGTATGGACAGGATAATTACTGGGCGGAGGCGCTGACAATTGATGAGAATGCATTTAAAACGGGGTCGCAGTATTTGATTTTCCATGGGGCAATTCATCCAGATTATGCACCCTTTAAGCTTGCAATGTCAGAAAACAATGAGAGTATGTTGAATACAAAGAGCCGTATATGCTATAAAACGGATGCACCTTTAAATCTGATTGTGATTAGAAGCCACGAATTTACAAGATCTGATAATACCAAAGTTCCTGAGAAAGTAACCTTGATCGATTATCCACACTATGAAGAGATCGACACAGTTAATAAGGCATTAAAGGATGCAATGCAGGAGCAGTATAATCAGGATAATCAAGTTAATACGTCGGATTATAGTATTACAGATAAGTTTGAGGCAGTGAATGGCGTTAGAGAGACAACTGTAGATTATTCTTCTTATGAGACAATGTGGGATGCGGAAGCGGAAGTGATACAACAGGCATTGAATTTGTATTTGCCAAGGGGAATCGAAAGCATTGATGCCAGAGAGTATTATAATAACTCTGAAAATGCGAATGATTTAAAGTACTTGACATTGGATTACACCAGAAAAGCGAATACTGATACAAACGGGAACACTACCGTTGAATATGAGCGTGATGAAAAGAGGGATAGGAATCTTAATCCTTATGGTTCAGGAGATCAAGATGTTAAGTCGTTATATTCAAGTTATGAAGGTATAAATACAGACGAAGTAAAAACAGTTCCTGGATTGATCAGCGGTTATTTTAATGAAACAAGTCAGAAGACAGAGCCGACAGAAAATAATCCAATAGATGATACTATAAAGGGTTTGATATGGCGGCAATATAATGACCATTATTACACAGAGCATAATCAGAGAGGAAATGATTATCTGACCAGGGTAACAATGCCTGCGATCGAGAGGATTCCTGACTATGGGTTTGACAGTAATGAGAATCTAAAGGAAATAACAATTGGTAATGCGTTGAATGAAGTAGGAGTACAGCCTTTCCGGGATTGCAAAAGTTTATGGTGGATCGACACTGCAGACAGTACAAAATATGAGTTTGAGAATATGATACTCTATGATAAATCACCCGCAGATGGTAATGGTGGTTATAAGATTGTACAAGGATTGGAGGGACGTGGAAGGAGTGATGTTAAAGACGGAGATTATGGATCATCAGTGATTACTGCCGATACGAATCCCTTGTTGACACAAGTTACAGACATAGCAAAATATGCGTTTGCAGATAATAAAAATGTTTACGAAATTGACTTAAGTAAATCGAATGTAAGGAATATAATGGAAGGAACTTTCAACGATTGTAATAATTTGAGAACAGTAGTTCTTCCAGAGAGAACTCGTAATATAAGCGATTTTGCTTTTGGTGGAGTAGATGAGAGTTTTACACTTACGATTCCGAATAAGGATTGTCAGATTTCTCAAAAAGCCTTTATGTTGGATGAGAAGGATACTAGTGGTGTAGGTCATGTAACAATTAAGGGTATTAAATTTGAGGATGAAGCAACAAATGATACAAGTGTCACATATGATTCTTTCTTGGATCTGCAGAAAACTTATGGTGACAAAAAAATTGAGTGGTCGGAACTTGGAAAATCATATACACTTCGGTTTTATGATGATACATGGAAATTGATTGCAAGCGAGATAGTTGATGTTAAAGATGGTGAGACGAGTGCATCATTGAGTCAGCCCCCAGCAGACCCGGTCAAAACAGGATACAAGTTTGATACTTGGGTATGTCCTAAGGTGTTGGATAAAGATGGTAATCCACTTACAGGTGCGGCTACTTATACTGATGTAACAGAGGACAGAGATATTTATGCGACTTTCAAGGAGGATCCAACATCGGTTGTTCCAGATGGGAATGATTATACATTAACTGTCGAAAATGGAAAGGCGCTAGTGAATGGTACGATTATATCAACTTTCCCGGCGACGCTCAAAGGTGGTACGACAGTAACCGTTATTGCGAACAATGAGACAAATTTTAAGGTGTGGACGATTACACCAGGCACATATACAGCATTGATTACGAGTCCTTCAATTTTTACGACTACTTTCACGATGCCAAATGCAAATGTTGTTGTTACAGCCAACACGGCGATCGGCGGCGGTACTGACACCCCGAATCCAGACGGCACCTACACCGTAACTGTCAACAATGGTACAGGCAGCGGACAATACAAACCGGGTGCAACTGTAACGATTACAGCAAACAAGCCAAATGCCGGGGCATCCTTTGTCAACTGGACGACAGCAACAGCAGGGGTATCCTTTGCGGGTGCGACATCATCCTCCACAACGTTTGTGATGCCGTCGTCTAATGTAACAGTGACAGCGAATTTCAGTGATGGATCGGGCGGACAGCCAGGCGGAAACACACCGGGCGGCGACAGTGGTAAGAAATACAAAGTAACAGTAAACTACGGTTCTGGAAGCGGTGAGTATGAAGCAGGCGCTACAGTCAATATCACAGCCAATGCGCCGGATTCTTCCAGCAGGGTGTTCTCCAGATGGACGACCAACAATTCCGGTCTGGGATTTGCCAATGCGAACTCTGTGTCGACATCGTTCGTGATGCCGGCGGCAGATGTCACGGTGACAGCAAACTATAAGACCAGGACGAATGACGATGACGACGATGATGATGACGGTCCGTCAAGGAGACCGGGTACAAATACCACGACCAATACGGTGACCAACAGGCCGGGCAGTTCGACATCGACGACAGGGACAAACGGCACAGTCAGCAATCCTGCAAGCGGAACGGGCAGCGATAACGGCAACAGGATCTATATCACAAAGAACGGTATCTCCAATACCGATGTGGCTTCACTGGCGGTGAGCGGATCCACAGACAACTTTATTGTCAGGATCACGGAGTCACCAGAGGCGACAGCGGCAGTGGAACAGGCGCTCACAAACACATACGGTTCACTGAACGGACTGGCGTACCTGCCGATGGATATTTCGCTCTATGATTCGACAGGACAGAACAAGATCACAGACACGACAGGGCTGAATATCACAGTGACGATGCCGATTCCGGATGTGCTGATCCAGTATGGCGGAAATGCGCGTGTCGCGGCGGCAGACAATGGCAATCTGCAGCAGATCACACCGAGATTTACGACGATTGACGGTATCGCATGCGTATCGTTCGTACCGCCGCACTTCTCACCATATGTGATCTATGTGGACACCAATAATCTGATCGCGGGTAATATGCTCGACTCCACACCGGCGACGGGTGATCCGATTCATCCGAAGTGGTTCGCGGCGATCGGTATGGCATGTGTTTCAATCTTGCTGTTCGTCCTGAGCGATGGACGCAAACGCAGAAAATACAGGGCAGCATAGACACAAAAACAAGCTGGGGAACTGCCATGCGGTATCACGCCGCATGGCAGTTCCCCAGAAAAGGGAGACCAATATGAAAAGAATACATATAGCTTTTGCAAGCTTGGCAGTACTGGGAATCCTTGCGCTTGTGACTGTTGCCAGAGGAATCGGCGGCGGTGTGACGGCCGCGGAGGATGACAGATTCCGTATCAATGGAACGACATTGATAAAGTATCTGGGAACCGACACGTATGTCAATATACCGGATACGATCACGACGATCGGTGACGAGGCATTTTCCGGAAACGAGACCCTCACAAGTCTCACGATCCCTGATTCCGTCACCCGTATATCATACAATGCATTTAAGAACTGTACGGCGCTCACGGGCGTGATCCTTCCGGACAGTGTGGAGCAGGTGGGACCCGGTGCTTTTGAGGGGTGCACGTCCCTCACGTCTGTCGAGATCGGAGAAAATGTAAGTTCATGGGGATCGGGTGTCTTTGCGAACTGTGACAGTCTTGCGACCGTCTCGATCGACAGGGACAACGAGTACCTTACATATTATAATGGCGCGATATATAATGGAAACATGACGATGCTGTACCAGGTACTTCCGGCGCGTGAGGGTGAGAACTATGCGATGCCGGAAACGGTGGAGCAGATAGATACCTATGCTTTCTGGAACCTGCAGAATACAAAAAATGTGATGGTATCCAGAAAAGTCGCAGCGATTCCCAGACAGGCGATGTCAAGTATGGGAAGCGTGGAAAATGCCGTGATCCAGAATCCGACGACCGGTATTGGCGAGAAGGCGTTCGCAAACAATGCGAACCTGAAGCAGGTCGTGATACCTGCTTCCGTTGTAAATATTGACAGGAAAGCATTCTCTGGAAGTCCTGAACTGAAGATCTATACGAGCAAATCAAGTACAGCGGATACTTTTGGCAGGAACCATGAGATTCCTGTGATCTATGAGGCAGAGTATCCGACAGATTTTATGGACAGCAATACAGGACTTGAGGAGAAGCCGAATGTTGGAAATGCGTCGGGCGGCAGCACGGATACAGCGACAACGACGAATCCGACAACAACGGATAATGACCGCCAGCCGACGCCGCCGGGCAGCAATACAGGCAGCACGGATCAGGATGACCAGCAGACAGCACAAAACCCTTCGGAGTTTCAGAGTACGGAGGGTTATATCCATCCGCTCGATGTCCCGGAGCCGGACAATGTGATCGGCAAGACTGTGATCGTTGCGGGACGGGCAGTTGTGTTGATGGATAACCGCCGGGGGCAGGTGTATGGAATACCTGGCGGGGTGAAGGCAGATGTTGTGCCCGAGGATTCTGCCAGCCAGGATCAGACACTGACAGGCTCGCAGGAAGAGGGCAGTACTTCGATAACAGTCAATGTACAGAGCAGTGCTTCTGCGAAGGATAACAGCATTGCGCAGAGAAAATTTTATAAGAAGAGGGATCTGACGGGTTATGAGATCGGCGAAGAGATCGAGAAGATAGGGCGTCTGGCATTTGCGGAGAGCGGCTTGAAGTCGATAGTCATCCCGGACAATGTCACTGAGATCGAATATGGGGCGTTTTTATCCTGCAAAGATCTGGCGGATATTACAATACCGGATACAGTCACAGATATCGGAACGAAGGCATTTGAGGGAACGGCATGGCTGAATAACTGGAAGAACGAAAGTTCTGATGATGATTTTCTGATCGTGGGTGATGGCATCCTGCTGGCGTACAGGGGGAACGATGCACATGTGGAGATACCTGAAGGGGTGAAGCAGATCGGCTCGGAGGTGTTTAAGGGGCACACGGAGATCCTTGATGTGGCAGTTCCCGCTTCTGTGAACAAGATCTGTGCTGAGGCTTTCCGAAACTGCAGCGCACTGACAGGTCTGACAGGCTGCGAGGGATTGAAAACTGTTGTCCGCGGTGCATTTTATGGCACGCAAATATCAGAGGAAGACTTTCATAAATAATAGAATGAGTTTTAAACCGGAGAGGACAGAATGGAAAAACTTTTTTGGGGAATGGTAGGCGGATGCACTGTTGCATTTGCGATCCTGCTGGGGATGTATCTGAATAAGACGGGAGTGATCGGCGCGGAGCCGGAAACCTCCACAGAGATCGTCTCGGAGATTGAGACCGAGACGGAGACTGAGGGGGAGATGCTGGCGGAAGGCGAGCTCCCTTCCGATATCCAGTCCTTCATCGAGGACTCGCAGGACAATTATGCGCCGGCGATGAAGGTGTTTGAGGATGAATCTTCTGCTGCCGCTTCAAGGGAGGCAGCGGAGGTACAGAGAACGACGACAGGTACATCGGGCAGTGACCCAAAGACAAATGGTTCCGTGGATGGTGACAGGAATGGAAGCCACGATTATTTTCTGGAGGATCCTGCGGAGGAAGAATCGGAATCGGAGTCGGAAGAATCGAGCACGGAAGTGGTGAAGCCGGAGGAAAAGAAGACCAGCGAGTATGAGTATACGCTGTATCAGGATCATGTAGTCCTCAAAAAATACGTCGGCAGCGCGGCGACTCTCGATGTTCCGGACACGATAGACGGCCAGCCGGTCACAGAGATATCGGATTCAGCATTTGCAAGTTCCAAGACGCTGGTGCGCGTATCGCTTCCGGACACAGTGGAGAAGTTGGGAAAGAATGTCTTTAAGAGCAGTGAACTTCTGGTGGATGTCACACTGCCGGACCGGCTGACAGAAATGGGTGAGGGCGTCTTTGACAGCTGTACGAAGCTGGCACGGATCACGATACCAGACGGTGTGACAAGGATCGGCAAAAAGGCGTTTAACGAATGCACCAATCTCAAGACAGTCAAACTCTCAAATGATATCGAGACGATCGAGGAGCAGGCTTTTAACAATTGCGGCAGGATGGAGATGACAAAACTTCCCTCCTCGCTTAGGAGAGTGGAGAAGGAAGCATTTACGGGATGTGTCGCGATGGCGCTGACAAAATGGCCCAATGAGTTGGAGTTTATCGGAGAGAGTGCTTTTGAGGGCTGCACGGCGATCGAAAACGTGAGACTCCCGGGTACGATGCAGACGATGATCGAGAATGCTTTTATGGGCTGCACCGGCATCAAGACACTGGAGATCCGGTCAGGGATCGAAGCGATTCCCGAGGCAGCGTTCTCAGGCTGTACAGGGATTACTGAGGTGACGTTCCCGAAGTCCGTGATCAGTATTGGGGACAGTGCATTTACGGGCTGCACGGCGCTTGCAAATGTATCGATACCCAAAAATACGCTCAGTATCGGTTCGTCTGCATTTGCGGGAGCTGTCTTCAAGGAGGTAACAGTCAATTCAAAGTGTTCTTACCAGACAAATTCGTTTCCTGAGGGCACGAAGATTGAGAATTACTGATAGCAGGGAGGTTATAAGATGCGAAAGGGCTTTAAGAAGAAAGCGGCTGCAGTTCTGATGGCCGCCGCAGTGCTGTGTACACCTGTATGTGCAGATATGGCGGTATACGCCAAGGGACCGACATACACAGCGATGCAGGATACATACTACACAAAGGATAACTGTGTGGTATATGCAGAACCGACCTATACGTCAACAGTCCTCACGACGATTGGTCCCAACATTCCGGTTCAGGTGATCGGTGCGTATTCCAATGGCTGGTACAGGATCAATATTGGGGTGATTTGTTATGTGAAGATGGATTCTGTCACATCTGCGGGTGCGATCGGTATCAAGAACAATGCCGACCATCAGATCGCGGATGCGCAGAAGACAGCGGCGGAGCTGGGGTATGAGTTTGTGTATCTGACGCTGAATAAGCAGAAGGTGATCAAGAAGGATATCTATAACAGTTACGTTGGCAAAAAAGTGATCCTGTATACGAAGATCGATGATGAGCTCGGCGTATCCTTTAAGATGCTTTACGAAGATAAGATCAAGAGTGACATCGATCTCAATGTGACAAAGAATGTGACGGTCAATGATACTGGGAGCAGGACGGTACAGTATCTGTTCAACAACGATGTGGAGCTAAAGGGACAGCTTGCGATCTTTCAGTTCAGGACAGGATACGACAAGGCTGTCGATATCTACCCGTCTGACATGGAGACAGGCGCCTTTGTGCTGATGAACACCTATTACACGGAATTCAGTGAATTTGCGTATGCGCCGGTCACACAGGTGGCAGATATCATGATCACGGAGGCGGAGATCCCGAATTCCCTGACAGATAAACAGAGAAATATCATGGCGGATCACAGGAAAGGCATCAAATATCAGATCGACGATACGAGTGAGTACAGAAGTGAGGTTGTTCACGGTAAACTCCGCAAGGACACGGAGTATGTGGATTATGAGTATTAAAATACGGACAGCTTAAATGGGTAGGGGATCAGGACAGTCCCCTGCTTGTTTTTTAGCTGTTTTTCAAGTATGGGTTGCAACTTTGTATAATGTGTGCTATGATTTCATTGGAATTTACGGATACTGTATTAATTGGAGCGATACAGTTGAAAAAGAATGATCAGGTACAGAGGAGGTTGGGATGTCAGAGACGGAAAGATCCAAGCCGGTCATCACGGTGAAGGATCTGTATAAAGTATACCGGATCGGTGAAAACAGGGTGCGCGCGTTGAACGGGGTGAGCTTCAGTATCAACCGAGGTGAGTTTTGTGCCATTGTGGGAACCTCCGGTTCGGGAAAATCGACACTTTTAAATATGCTTGCCGGCCTGGAGAAGCCGACAAAGGGAGAGATCATCATCGTGGGCGAGCATATGGAGACCAAAAACGAGAATCAGCTGGTCCGGTTCCGGAGAGAACACATCGGTTTCATCTTCCAGTCCTTTAATCTGATGGGGACGATGAATGCGGTGGAAAATGTGGCGCTTCCGCTGACTTTTCAGGGGGTACCCAAAAGGGAGCGCATGAAGCGGGCAAAGAAGATGGTACATATGGTGGGACTTGACAGATACTGGGATCACAGACCGAATCAGATGTCGGGAGGACAGCAGCAGCGTGTCGGCGTTGCGAGGGCGCTTGTGGTGAATCCGGAGATCATCTTCGCGGATGAGCCGACCGGAAATCTTGATTCCAACACGTCGAGGGAGATCATGAACCTGATGCAGAATGTCGTGCGGGAGCAGAAGCGGACGCTGATCATGGTAACGCATGACAACACACTGGCAGGCTTTGCGGACAAGATCATCAGGATCGTGGACGGCAAGATCGTGGATATGATCGACAATACGGAGACTGCCAACAGGGACTCTGTGGAGCAAACGGATAAGCAGGGCGGAGAAAAAGGGGAATAGTGGACATATGATAGAATGGAGGATGATTATGAAAAAAGTAAAGGGGATGTTTCTGCTGATGCTGATGGTGTGTCTGTTATGTGGAAATACGATGACAGCATCTGCAGCGAAATATGAGGATAGCGGAAGCGGCGGCAGTCCAGATTCAGGTTCTTCGTCTGATGAGCCTTACGACCAGTATGTCTCGGATGCGTGGAAGGATCAGATCCGTGGGGAACTGAACCGCTATTATAGTGATCTGAAGATCTTGTATAAACTGACAGACGAGAAGATCAAGCGCATGGACAAGATCTACAACAGCGCCATGACTTATATGAAGAACGCAGGCCTCACGATGTCGGAGCTGACGGCTTATGAGGCGGAGATCGAGGGATATCTGCTGGAGATCGCCAAGGAGAACACGTCTGGTACGGAGAAATTCCTGATGCTCTCCAATGAGGTTCCGATCCTGGATGCGAAATACGGGGAGCAGACTTTTGTGGTTCTGTCGCTGATCAATCTTGGCAAGACAGATATCACGGATGTAGTGGTGACACCGACCGTGTCAAATGACAAGACGAAATGGCCTTTTAATATCGGTCAGGCGTATGATGCACAGACAATACAGATCATACAGGCTGCCGACGATACAACAGACGCCTTCAATAAGCGCATGGATGTCGGCTGGTACTTTAATGTCAGGAATGATGTGCTGACAGGCTGTTATCCGTTGCCCTTCCACGTAACCTACTATCAGAGCGGGGCATTGGTGGAGACGGATATCACGACGTACATCAATATCAAGGGTTCTGACCCGAAGAAGAAGCTGATCAAGGATGAGGATGATGAGGAAAAGAAGGCGGCAAATCCCCGTATCATCGTTACCGGATACAGGACGGATCCGGAGGAGGTCTACGCTGGTTCGACCTTCAACCTGACAGTCAGCGTGAAAAATACTTCCAGACAGACGGCTGTGGAGAACGTGCTCTTCAATATGGAGGCGACAGTCGAGGGAAAGGATGCGGATGCCACCTATGCGGCTTTTCTGCCGACATCAGGCTCCAGTTCGGTCTACAAGGAGAGGATCGCGGCAGGGGAAACATACGACATGAGCATCGAGATGGAGGCGAAGGCAGACCTTTCGCAGAAGCCGTATGTGCTTACTGTAAATATGAAATATGACACCGAGGATCAGGTGAATCTGACTGATGTCGCGCATGTGTCGGTGCCGATCAAGCAGGAGGCGAAGCTCGATACCGGCACGGCGGAGATCATGCCGGAGTCGATCGCGGTGGGCGAGCAGTCCAATGTCATGTTTAGCATCTTCAACACGGGCAAGACGACGCTGTTTAATGTGAAAGTGAACTATGAGAGTGAGACGGTGGACAACGGTGTCACATATCTTGGAAATATCGCTCCGGGCAATACGGGAAATGTGGACTCCATGCTGACAGGTATCGCTCCGGATACTGGAAACGGCGTCGTGAAGGCTGTTATCACATATGAGGACGAGGCAGGAAACGAGTCGCGGTATGAGAAGGACCTGAACCTTTCGGTGTATGAGATGACATTTGATGAGGGCATGATGGAGGATATCCCGATGGAGCCGATGGAGGATGAGACAGCCCAGAAGAAGATCCCGCTGGTGGCGATCATCGGCATCATAGCGGCAGTGATCGCAGTGATCGCAGTGATCGTTGTCATTGTTTCCAAGAAGAGAAAGGCAAAGAAGCAGAAGGAAGACATGGATCTGCTGGATGGGGATGATGTATCATGAAATATCTGGATTTACTGCGCATGAGTATCTCCAATCTGTGGAAGCGGAAGCTCAGGACGGTTCTCACGGTGCTGGGTGTCGTCATCGGCATCACTTCGATCGTCGTTATGGTCGCGCTTGGAAACGGGCTCAAACAGAGCATGCTGGACAATTATTCCAACTACACATCCATGACACAGATCCAGATCTATTCCGGGGGATATTGGTCGTCAAGCAGCAGCCAGGATGAGGAGAAGCGTCTCGACGATGCGTTTGTCCAGCAGCTCCTGTCAATGGAGCACGTCGAGGCGGTCTACCCGAAGCTCAATTTCTCCGCGATCGCGAAGGTAGGGCAGTACAGGGGGTATCTCGACATATATGGTATCACGAAGGAAGAGTTTGCGACGATGAACATTCCGATAGCGCAGGGCAGCCTGCCGGATTCGGATACAGAGCTCAAGTTTTTCTATGGAAATAACGTGCTGATGAATTTCTATATCGACAAGACAAATGTCTCGCCCTGGTGGGAGAACAACGAGATGCCGAACGTTGACCTGATGAACGATCCGATCTTTGTGATCTTTGACCAGGATGCGTATTGGAATTCGCAGGGAGGAGGAAATTCCGGAGACGGATCTGCACCGGTCAAGCAGCCCAAGAAGTATGTCATAGAGGCATGCGGCCTGATGGACGGCGAATTTGGGGAGTGGGGCAATCAGTACAGCCAGAGCGTCCTGTGCGACATGGATGCGCTGAAGGCGGAACTGAAACGCATCTTCAAGAAGAATCCCATACCGGGGCAGCCTACCGGAAAAAACGGCAAGCCATACAAGGAGCTGTTTTACTCGGAGATGGTTGTCCAGGTCGATGACATGGCAAATGTGACCGCGCTGACGGAGATGATCAATGACATGGGATATAATGCTAACAGCTCCGCGGAGTGGATCCAGCAGGAGCTTGACAGCATGAACATGATACAGGCGGTGCTCGGTGCGATCGGTGCGGTTGCCATGCTGGTGGCGGCGATCAGTATCACGAACACGATGATGATGTCCATCTATGAGCGGACGAAGGAGATCGGCGTCATGAAGGTGCTCGGCTGCGATATCCGCAATATACAGGGACTGTTTCTGATGGAGGCAGGGTTTATCGGGTTTATCGGCGGCGTGGTCGGCGTCGGGTTCAGCTATCTGCTCAGCCTGGCGATCAACGGGCTGGTGGCCGGGAGCGATGCGACAGCAAACATGGGGATCTCGGGAGCGATCTGCCGGATCCCGCTGTGGCTGAGTCCGCTCGCGATCGTGTTCGCGGTCGTGATCGGTATGATCGCGGGATTTATCCCGTCACTCCGCGCGATGCGTCTGAGCCCGCTCGCGGCGATACGAAATGAATAGGGCTTTACACGCTGAAGGGGCTTCTCGAAATGAGGAGCCTCTTTTTGTGTACTTTAGGGCATTTCCATCATATATTAATGTGAAGATACAAACGTGATCATCCGGCAGTGCATTTTCAGGCAGATATTGTGGATGATCACAGAGGGAATGAAAATGAACAGAGTACGCAGAATGATTGGCTGTGACCACAGCGAGGCGGTGCCCTACACAGGCAGGGGCGTCTGTGTGGCGGTTCTGGACAGCGGAGTGGCAGCGCACCCGGATCTGAGGGGGAGGATCGCGGTCTTCAGGGATTTTGTGTCGGATAAACGGCAGTATTATGATGATAACGGACATGGGACGCATGTGTCCGGGATTCTGGGTGGAAACGGATCGATGTCCAGGGGGCAATATCGTGGAATCGCACCGGAGTGTACCTTTATATGCGGCAAAGTTCTGGACAGGAACGGCGGAGGCAGTCTGAAAAACCTTACCCGCGGGCTGATGTGGATAGCAGAGCTGCTCGGCAGATATCCTGTCAGGATCCTCAACATATCGATCGAGATGGAATCGGAGGATGGGATCGATCCGGGAGACTGGGAAGAGTTCCGCAGGTATATACTGCATCTGTGGGACAGGAATGTCATGATCGTGGCGGCTGCGGGCAACAAGGGTCCCAATCCCATGACACTGTCGCCGATCGGCGAGTGTGGCGGATGTGTCTGTGTAGGGTGTCATGATGGCAGCTATCAGGGGAACGGCGGCAGGCTGTGCAATGAATACTCGAGCAGGGGCCCCGGGAAGGATACGGCCATCACAAGCATCCTCAATCCCCTGAAAAAGCCGGATATCGTGGCGCCGGGGACGGATATCACATCATGCAATTACCGGTATGCTGTGAAACCGTATATTGCCAAGAGTGGGACATCGATGTCGGCGCCGATCGTGAGCGGCGCATGCGCACTGTGCCTGCAGAAGTATCCACAGCTTACGAACAAGGAGCTCCGGCGGCTTCTGCTCGGTTCGGCCGCAGACCTGGGGCAGAGCTGGAGTGTGCAGGGGGCCGGTATGCTCCAGATCGACAGACTTTTTGCGCAGGCGGAGATGTTATATTAGATTTCATGATATTTTGATATTGACAATGTTTGTATATTTGTATACAATAATACACGAGTACAAAACCTGTGTTTTGAAACACAACAGACAGGTTGCAGGAACGGAGGAGAAAGATATGGCAAACAACAGTGAGTACTTTGAGAATCGGCCGGTAACCATGAATGACCACAATAATCTGCTGCAGATCGAGGAGCATATGTATCAGCTGCAGGATGTGGAGAAGCCCAACGCATTCCGCAATATGTTCCCGTATGATGAGATACCAAAGATCCCGTTTAATGACAGGGTGGTACCGCACAATATGCCCAGGGAGATCTGGATCACGGATACGACCTTCCGGGACGGGCAGCAGTCAAGGGCGCCGTACAGCACTGAACAGATCGTGGCGATCTACGATTATCTGCACAGGCTTGGCGGTCCGAACGGCATGATCCGCCAGAGCGAGTTTTTCCTGTACAGCCAGAAGGACAGGGATGCAGTCTACAAATGTATGGAGCGCGGCTATGAGTTCCCGGAGGTGACTTCGTGGATCCGCGCGAGCAAGGAGGACTTCAAGCTGGTGAAGGAGATCGGCATGAAGCAGACGGGTATTCTTGTGAGCTGTTCTGATTATCACATTTTCCTGAAGCTCAGGATGACGAGACGCCAGGCGATGGAACATTATCTGTCCGTCGTGCGGGACTGTCTCGAGGAAGGCATCAGCGTGCGGTGTCATCTGGAAGATATCACGAGGGCGGATATCTACGGGTATGTCGTGCCGTTCTGCCAGGAGCTGATGAAGCTGTCGGCACAGTACAACCTCCCGATTGTGGTGCGCGCCTGCGACACGATGGGATATGGCGTGAACTATCCCGGTGCGGTCATCCCGAGGAGTGTGCAGGGCATCATCTACGCGATCCACACGCATGCCGGTGTGCCCCATGCATGGATCGAATGGCATGGCCACAACGACTTCTACAAGGCGGTCACGAACTCGACAACGGCGTGGCTGTATGGCTGTTCCGGCGTCAATACGTCACTCTTTGGCATCGGTGAGCGCACGGGAAACACACCGCTCGAGGCGATGATCTTTGAGTACGCACAGCTGAAGGGCACACTGAATGGGATGGACACGACCGTGATCACGGAGCTTGCAGAATATTACGAGAAGGAGATCGGATATCATATTCCGGAGAGGACGCCTTTTGTCGGCAGGAACTTTAATGTCACGAGAGCGGGGATCCACGCGGACGGACTGCTCAAAAACGAGGAGATCTACATTATTTTTGACACGGAGAAATTCCTCAACAGGCCCGTGCTGTGCGCGGTGTCCAACACATCAGGACTTGCGGGGATCGCGCACTGGATCAACACCTATTTCAAGCTGCAGGAGGACGAAAAGATCAGCAAGTCCTCGGAGCTTGTGGCGTATGTGAAGGCGTGGGTGGATGCGGAGTATGAGAGCGGCAGGGTTACGGTTCTCACAGACGACGAACTGCTCGCCGTGATCGGAGAGGGATGCAGGACGCTCGGCGTGACAATAAAAGGGATTGGTGGCGAGAGATCGGATGAGTGAGTATGATGTAAACCAGGACGCGCCGGACAAGTATTCGCTGCGGGGCAGGGTGTTCAGAAAGCTCCGGGAGGATATCCTGAATGGAAAATACCAGGAAAACGATGAGCTCCGGGAGGCGGCGATCGCGGAGGAACTCAGCGTGAGCAGGACGCCGGTGCGCGAGGCGTTCCGGCAGCTGGAACTGGAAGGCCTGATCCGTATCGTACCGAACAAGGGTGCGTATGTCACGGGTATTTCCGCGTCAGATGTGGCAGATATCTACGAGATCCGTTCGCTGCTGGAAGGACTGTGCGCGAGATGGGCGACGGAGAAGATCACGAAGGAGAAGATCGAGGCGCTGGAAGAGATCATCCTGCTGAGTGAATTTCATCTGTCGAAGGAGCACTACGACCAGCTGATCGAGCTGGACAACCGTTTCCACATGAATCTGTATGAGGCGTGCGAGAGCAAGATGCTGATCCATCTGCTGAAGGATTTTCACCAGTATGTGCAGAAGGAGCGGCAGCAGACGCTGTCAAGCCATGAGAGGAGCGCTGCCGCTGTCGCGGAGCACAAGAGTATCATGGAGGCGATCCGCGATGGAAATGCCCAGCGCGCGGAAAAACTTGCCGACGAACATATTTGTAATGCGTACAAAAATATGGTAAAATGTGGTCTGGGTATAAAAAATACGAAGAAACCCTAAAAGACGGTATACCATTATGAACAGGAGGAGACAATGATGGCAAAGATTCAGATGACGACACCGCTGGTGGAGATGGACGGGGACGAGATGACCAGAATTCTCTGGAAGATGATCAAGGACGAGCTGATCCTTCCGTATATAGACTTAAAGACCGAGTACTATGACCTTGGCCTGGTGCACCGCAACGAGACGGATGACCAGGTGACGGTGGATTCCGCGGAGGCGACCAAAAAGTACGGTGTGGCGGTCAAATGCGCGACGATCACGCCGAATGCCGCGAGAATGACCGAGTATGATCTCAAAGAAATGTGGAAGAGCCCGAACGGTACGATCCGGGCGATCCTGGACGGAACAGTGTTCCGCGCGCCGATCCTGATCAGGGGCATCGTTCCATATGTGAAGAACTGGACAAAGCCGATCACGATCGCCCGCCATGCATACGGCGATGTGTACAAGAACACGGAGATCCAGGTGCCGGGAAAAGGAAAGGCGGAGCTGGTCTTCACCGCGGAGGACGGGACAGAGACGAGGGAGCTGATCCACGATTTTGACGGAGCCGGCATCATCCAGGGCATCCATAATACCAAAGCGTCTATCGCCAGCTTTGCCAGGGCGTGCTTTGGCTATGCAGTTGACACGAAGCAGGATCTGTGGTTTGCCACGAAGGATACCATCTCCAAGAAATATGATCATACGTTTAAGGATATTTTTCAGGAGATCTATGACGCAGAGTACAAGGCCAGATTTGAGGAGCTTGGGATCGAGTATTTCTATACGCTGATCGATGATGCGGTCGCGCGTGTGATCCGCTCCGAGGGTGGTTTTATATGGGCGTGCAAGAACTATGACGGTGATGTGATGTCCGACATGGTGGCGACCGCATACGGTGATCTGTCAATGATGACTTCCGTGCTGGTCTCGCCGAGCGGCGTCTACGAATATGAGGCGGCGCACGGTACGGTGCAGCGCCATTACTATAAGCATCTGAAAGGGGAGGAGACCTCCACGAACTCGATCGCAACGATCTTTGCATGGACGGGCGCGCTGCGCAAGCGCGGCGAGCTGGACGGGATACAGGAGCTCCAGGATTTTGCGGACAAGCTGGACAGGGCTTGTATCAAGACAGTCGAGGACGGGAAGATGACAAAGAGCCTGTCCCTGATATCGACCTGCGAAAACCCGGTGATCTTAAACAGTCTGGACTTTATCAGGGCGATCCGGGAGACTTTTGATGCATTGTGATCGTGCCAAAAAATCAGGCGCACAGCGGGACTGACCGCTGTGCGCCTGTTATTGACTGATCACAATCTCAATTCCGCGATCAGGCTGAGCATCTCGTAATGCCGCAGTTCTTCTTTGAGAACGGTTTGGTCAATATGCAGTTTAAAGTCCTCGAGGGACTGTGTGATGGGTATGTCGTCCTTCATTCTGGCGAGCTGGTAACTCAGATACACAGTCTCTTTGTTTTCCTTCAGGGCATTCAGCGGGCTGCGCCCGATGCCAAGGCTGTTCTTCCAGAAGTCGGACAGCGCTTTTTCCTTCTTCTTATTGCCCTCGCAGTCCTCGATGGCAGCATAGATGGCATCGAGGGAGCCGTATTCATTTACGAGCGGGGCGGCCGCCGAGGATACGCCCCTGCATCCGGGAATACCGTCCCCGGGATCGCCGGTGATCGACAGCAGGGTGACGATATCTTCCGGATACACGCCCTCCTCGGAGTAGACGATATCAGCGGTGTACTCAAAGATCCCGGCCGGGAGCGGAGTGTATCCGTTCCTGCCGGCGTAGAGTCCGTAGCGCTGCTGCATGTCCCGGACTTTTTCCTTGTCGGTGACGCGCCACAGCCTGGTGTGGTCACTCACCAGCTGGAAATAGTCGTGGTCCTTGGTGAGAAGGTACGTCTCAAGCTCCGGCGATTCAAATTTTCTGACAAGGGATGCTGCGAAATCGTCCGCCTCGTAATCCTTGTCCATCAGTACCTGGCAGCCCGCTTTCTGCAGCAGGTCTTCCATGGCGATGAACTGCTCGCGCAAGGGCGCAGGGGCTTCCCTGCGGTTTGCCTTGTAGGATTCCGCGCCCAGAACGGTGCGCCGGAACGTGTCGCGCGATACGTCAAAGGCGGCGGCGACATAGTCTGGCCTGGCTTTTTTGTAGAGGGCGATCAGGGTCCGCAGCATGGTGAAGAGGGCGTTTGTGTACACGCCTTTGGAGGTCTGCAGGATCTCGGAGTAATGTTTTTCCTTCTCCTCGTCCGTCTTTGCGTAGAGCACGGATTTGGGCAGGTTTCCATAGTATGAAGTGCTGAGCATCGAGGAACCGTCGATGATTAAGAATTTTTTCATAACATATCTCTCCTTTTAATGATATTCGGATAGTGCTTCCCATCTGGCGTAGAGTGCTTCCAGCTCGGCGGTGATGCGCTCTTTTTCCCCTGCGATCTCCTGAAGTTTTGCTGAGTTTGTGGCGATCTCGGGTTTTGCCATCTCATCGTCGAGCGCGGCGCTTTGGGTTTCGAGCGCCTCGATCTTTTCCTCGCATTTTTTCAGGTCATTTTCCCGCTTGCGTATCAGTGCCTGGTTTTCTTTCTGCTGTTTCCAGTCGAGCTTCTGTGCGGAAGGTTCCTCTGCGGCGCTGGAGGCAGTTTCCGATACAGGTGTCAGGAGCTCCTTTTTTTCGAGATAATAGTCGTAGTTTCCGATATAATTGACAAACTGCTGGTGCGTGAGTTCGAGTATGCGGCCTGCCGTCCTGTTGATGAAATAGCGGTCGTGCGAGACATAGAGAACAGTGCCTTCATAGGCGTTCAGCGCTGTCTCGAGGATCTCTTTTGAGGTGATGTCAAGGTGGTTGGTCGGCTCATCGAGGATGAGGAAGTTCGCCTCGGACAGCATGAGCTTGGCGAGGGACACGCGCCCGCGCTCGCCGCCGCTGAGTGCGCTGATCTTCTTGAAGACATCTTCCCCTGTGAATAAAAATGCTGCAAGGGTGTTTCGGATCTCTGTGTTCGTCAGGTACGGATAGTCGTCGCTGATCTCCTCGAACAATGTCTTGTCCATATGGAGTACATGGTGCTCCTGATCATAATAGCCGATCTCCACGTTGGTTCCGAGACGGATCGTTCCGCTGTCCATGGGGACCAGTTCATTGATGATCTTTAAGAGGGTGGTCTTGCCTGTGCCATTGTCACCGATGATGGCGACGTGCTCGCCGCGCCTGATCTCGAAGGAGACATTCTCAAACAGCTGCTGGCCGTCAAATTTCTTGGACAGACCTTCGACCTGCATGACATCGCTGCCGCTGGTCTTGTGCGGGGTGAGGGTCAGTTTCATGTCATCCCTGACTTCGGCAGGTTTTTCGAGGCGCTCGAGCTTGTCCAGCATTTTTTCGCGGCTCTCGGCACGCCGGATGGACTTTTCGCGGTTAAACTGCATTAACTTGTCGATTCCTTCCTCCTGATGCCTGATCTCGCGCTGCTGGTTCAGGTAAGCGTTCATCTGTTCAGTGCGCAGATGTTCTTTCTGGACGGCATAGTCCGAGTAGTTGCCATTGAAAGAGGACACCACGCCGTTGTCGATCTCAATGATCTTTGTGGCGATCCTGTCCAGAAAATAACGGTCATGTGAGACGATGATGACAGCCCCTTTGTAATTCAGGAGGTAGGTCTCGAGCCACGCGATGGAGTTGAGGTCGAGGTGGTTGGTGGGCTCGTCGAGCATGATGAGGTCAGGTTTCTGCAGCAGCAGTTTTCCGAGCGCTGTCCGCGTTTTCTGACCGCCGGAGAGTGTGGCGATCTTCTTGTCAAATTCGTCCTCCTGAAAACCGAGGCCTTTTAAGATGCCGGTGATCTCACTCTTGCAGGCGTAGCCGTTGAGCTCCTCGAAGCGGTGTGTCATGGCTGCGTATTTTTTGAGCAGGGCGTCAAGTTCGCCGCCGGAGGCGTTTTTCATGTCAGATTCCGTCTGGCGGATCGCGGCTTCGAGATCGAGAACCTCCTGCTTGACGGTGAGCAGCTCGCCGAAGATCGTGTTCTCGCTGTCCACAGCCTGGTGCTGTGCCAGGTAGCCAAAGCTCGTGTCCTTTGCGAAGGTCACGCTGCCTGCGTCCGCAGGAAGTCCGCCGGTGATGATCCTGAGCAGTGTGGATTTGCCTGCGCCGTTGATGCCGACGATCGCCGCCTTCTCAGAATCCTCTATATGAAAGGAAGCATTTTTGATGACATGGTTGTCGACAAAAGTCTTGTCTATATTGCTGCATGATAAGATCATGGGGATCTCCTCCTTCAAATATTCATTTACCTATTATAAAAGAGAATGGAAATAAAATCAATCGGAATCCCGAATTGGAATTACGATCGGAAAAAGAATTGACAATCATTTAACAGGATTGTATAATAT